>JAAYCL010000003.1 GCA_012729785.1 Chlamydiota bacterium
CGCCGTCAACGTCGTCTTCCCGTGGTCCACGTGACCGATCGTCCCCACGTTCACGTGCGGCTTCGTACGCTCGAACTTGTCCTTGCCCATCTCCCGTCTCCTTACATGCGCCCGACCCGCCCGTCTCCACGGACCGGCCCGTCATCCCTCACGCCAGCCACGCCTCTCGCGCCTGAAGGCATGGAGCCCACGACCGGGATCGAACCGGTGACCTCGTCCTTACCAAGGACGTGCTCTGCCGACTGAGCTACGTGGGCGCCACCGAATCCGCGTCGCAAGCAATAACCGTGCCACAAAAAAGAGATCGCAGGCGCACAAAACCTTAGCCTGCGATCTGTTCACCAAAGATTCGCAAGTACGGTACGGCCGCGGCACCCGAAAACCCTTTGTGGCGGAGATGCTACCAGCGCGTCACCGGGCTGTCAACAGGTATTTTGGATTATTTCACGGGGGCGCCGGCCGCGCCCTCACACGCTCCCGCCGGTGAGCCCGGCGTGCAGCAATGCCCCCTCCCCGATCTCCCCCGCGATCCGTTCCGCGATCCCGCGGGCCTCGCCCAAATCGGCGGCCAGACCGAAGACGCTGGGGCCGCTGCCGCTCATCGCCGCGCCGAGCGCCCCATGCCCGATGAGCAGCCGTTTCAGGCGCTCGACCTCGCCGCGGTGCGGTCCCGGGGCGTCCTCGAGCCGGTTGTAGAGCAACGCCGCCAGCCGGCGGAGATCCCCGCTCCGGAGGGCGCGGAGGAAACCGCCCTCGTCCGCGGGGCGGGCGGGCGGCGTCGCCTCGAGCGCGGCGTAGACGTTGGCGGTGGAGACGGCGATCGGGGGGGTGACCAGCACGAAGGCCAGCCGCGGGGCGCCCGCGATCGCGACGATCCGCTCCCCCCTCCCGGCGCAGCGCGCCGTCCCGCCCGCGAGGAAGAACGGGACATCCGATCCGAGGCCTGCGGCCACCTCCGCGAGTTCGCCGGTTCCGAGGCCGACCCCCCAGAGGCGGTTCAAACCGCGGAGCACCCCCGCGGCGTCGCTGCTCCCGCCGCCGAGACCGGCGGCGATCGGGATGCGCTTTTCGAGCGCGATGCGGACCCCTTTCCCGGGGGCGGCGCGGAGCCGCATCGCCTCCGCGGCCCGCACGCAAAGGTTCCGGGCGTCGATCGGCAAGGAGACGGCGTCGCACGCCATGGCGACCTCCCCCGGCGCCCCCTCCTCGAGGAGGAGCCGGTCGTGCAGGTCCGTCGTCTGCATCACCGTGACGATCTCGTGATAGCCGTCAAGACGCCTGCCGGAGACGTCGAGGTAGAGATTCAGCTTGGCGGGACAGGATATCTGCATACGGTGTCTGCGGCGGATCGGACCGCGGATCCGGGCGGTTACGGAGGATGCCGAATCCGCGAAGAACCGCGGCAAGGGGCCGTTGCGGCGCCGCTACTCCTTGACGACCTCACGCGGCGGATCGACGGGGGCCGCGCGGCCCTCGGGCGGTATCCCGAGACACGCGCGGAGCTTTTCGATCTTCTTCTGGACGGCGGCATTGCCCGGGTCGAGCGCGGCCGCCCGCGCCCACTCGGCGAGCGCCTCCTTCCACATCCGCTTCCCGTGATACGCGTCCCCGAGATGCTCGCGGATCACCGGATCGTCCCCGATGAGCTTCGCCGCGCGCGTGAGCGCCTTCAGCGCCTCGTCGTACATCCCGCGCTTGTAGTAGACCCAGCCGATGCTGTCCACGTAGGCGCCGTTGTCCGGATCGAGGGCGAGGGCCTTGCCGATCAGATCCTCCGCCTCGTCCAGCTTGATCCCCTTCTCCGCGTACATGTAGCCGAGGTAGTTGTACGCCTCGGCCCCGTCCGGGTTGAGGGCGATCGACTTCTCCAGCGCCTCCACCGCCTCGTCGAACCGCCCGAGGCGCTCCAGCGCCGAGCCGAGATGGAAATGGATCGCGGCGCCGTCGGCGCCGAGTTCGCGGGCGCGCACGTAGGAGGCGGCCGCCTCCTCGAACTCTCCCTGCGCGCTCCGGGTCAACCCGAGGTAGAAATGCAGCGCCGACGACTCGATCCCCTCGTCCAGCGCCTTCTGGAGCAGCGCCGCCGCGTCGTCCTTGCGCTCCTGCATCAGCAGGATCTGCGCCAGTCCGAGGTAGCCCGCCACATCCCGCGGCATCAGGTCGATCAGGAGCCGGTACCGGCTCTCGGCCTTCTCGAGCTGGCCGGTCTCCCGGTACAGGTTGCCCAACAGCGCGTAGATATCGATCTTCAGCGGATAGATCTTCAGCGCCTGCTGATACTCCTCGATCGCCTCCTCGCGCCGGCCGAGCAGGTCGTAGACCTGCGCCAGCTTGTAGCGGGGCTCGAAACGGTTCGGCGCGAGCTCGACTGCGTGCCTGAGATTCCGCAGCGCCCCGTCGGTGTTCTCCTCGCCGCAGTAGAGCAGCCCGAGCTTGAACGGGAAGACCCAGAGGTCCGGGAGGGCGCGCACCGCGCGCTCGAAGACCTCGATCGCATCGAGGCGCAGATCCTCGTTGAAATAGAGCTGGCCGAGGGCGAGGTATCCCTCCGCGTCGCCGGGGCGGAGCCGGATCGCCTCCTCGAACTCCTCGACCGCCTCCTCGACGTCCCCGTGCGCGTAGTGCGCCCGCCCGAGCAGCATCCGCGCCCCGGCGTGGCCCGGATCGTTGCCGACCGCCGCCCGCCCCTCGGCGACCGCACGGGCGAAATCCTGCCGCCGGAAATGAAGCTCGCCCAGGCGGAGATGCACCGACGCCGCGCCCGGGTCGAAGCCGAGGGCGGCCGCGTACTCCTCCGCGGCGCCGTCCGGATCATCCTCCTTCTCGCGGAAGACGCCGAGGCAGTAGTGCAGGTAGGCCTGCGAACGGTCGACGTAGGCGGACGGCTCCCCTCCCCGGTGCACCGTCGACACGGGACGGAGCCCCGCGCACCCGGTCAGAAGGAGACAGGCCGCCGCGCCGCAGAGCGCCGCGCGCGGCGGCCGTTTCGCGCATGCCCGCGAAAGCCGGCCTGCGCCCATCCGCTACCTCCTCTTCTTCTTGTGCCTGTCCTTCCGCATCCGCTTCCTGCGTTTGTGCTTGGATATCTTCGCCTTCCTCTTCTTGCGTCCGCACGGCATGACGTCGATCCTCCTTTTGCACCCTCGATCCCGCGGCGCACGGCGCGAGTTGCGCGGCCTACGGTATCACCTTGTTCAGCGGATACTCGATGATCCCCTCCGCCCCCGCCGCCTTCAGCTTCGGGACCAGGGAACGGAACAGCTTCTCGTCCAGGACCGTCTCCACGGCGCACCAGCCCTCCTCGCTCAGGCGGGAGACGGTGGGCCTCCGCAGCGCCGGCAGCAGCGCGCCGACGGCCGCGAGCGATTTCTCGGGAACGTTCATCTTCACGCCGACCTTCGCCTCCGCGGCGAGCGCCCCGTTCAACAGCATCGCGATCTGGGCGATCTTGGCCTTCTTCCACGGATCCCGCAGCGCCGCGCGGTTGGCGATGAAGCGCGTGGTCGACTCGATCAGGGTATCCACGACGCGCAGGTTGTGGGCGCGGAGCGAGCTGCCGGTCTCCGTCAGTTCGACGATGGCGTCCACGAGCTGCGGGACCTTCACCTCCGTGGCGCCCCACGAGAACTCGACGGCGGCGGAGACGCCTTTGGCCTTCAGGTAGCGCTTCGTGATGTTCACCGCCTCGGTGGCGATCCGTTTCCCCGCCAGATCCTCGGGCCGCCGCACCGGCGAATCGTTCGGGACGGCGAGGACCCAGCGCACCGGGCGGAACCCCTGTTTGCCGTAGATCAGGTCGGCGATCTCCTCGACGTCGGAGTCGTTCTCGACGATCCAGTCCCGGCCGGTCAGGCCGACGTCGAGGATCCCCTGCTCCACGTACCGCGAGATCTCCTGCGCCCTGATCAGTATCCCCTCGATCTCGTCGTCGTCGATACGCGGGACGTAGGAGCGCCCGCTGGCGGTGATGGTGAAGCCGGCCTTTCGGAACAACTCGAACGTCGCCTCCTGCAGGCTCCCCTTCGGCAGCCCTATCGAGAGTCTCACCCGCACGCCTCCTTGCCGTCGTTTCACCCCCGAATGGTATCACGGGGCGGACCGCGGAGCAACGCGTAAACGGACCCGGTTGCGCGTTGTGCGCCGTCCCCCCGATGCGGTATACTCCGCCCATGAGTCAGAGCACGATCGTTCTCGGGGTCTTCATCGCCGCCTACGTTCTCTTCGCCCTCCTCCCCTCCCGCAGGGCGCTCGTCGCGGCGGCGGGGGGCGCGATCCTCGTCGCCTCCGGGGTCGTCTCCCCGGGCGACGCCTGCCGCCTGATCAACTGGAACGTGATGGGGATATTCGTCGGGACGCTCGTCGTCGCCGACGTCTTCATGGAGAGCCGCGTCCCCGCCCGGGCCGCGGAGCTGATCGTCGAGCGGGCCCCGAGCACCGCGGCGGCGATCCTGGCGATCTGCCTCCTGACCGGCTTCGTCTCGGCGTTCGTGGAGAACGTGGCGACGGTGCTCATCGTCGCCCCGATCGCCCTCGCGCTCGCCAGAAAGCTCTCGATCAATCCGGTGAGGATGATGATCGCGATCGCCGTGAGCAGCAACCTCCAGGGCTGCGCGACGCTGATCGGAGACCCTCCGAGCATGCTCCTGGGGGGGTTCGCGAAGATGTCGTTCGCGGACTTCTTCGTCTACCGGGGCAAGCCCGGGATCTTCTTCGCGGTCGAGGTCGGCGCGATCTTCTCGTTCGCCGTGCTCTATCTCCTCTTCCGGCGGCACCGCGAGAAGGTGGAGACGGTCCCGGTGGAGACCGTGAGGTCCTGGGTCCCCGCCGCCATCCTCGGGACCCTCGTCGCCGCGCTGGCCGTCTCCTCGTTTCTCGACAGCGGGTTCTCCTGGCTGGCGGGGGCGCTCTGCATGGGCGCGGCGGCGGTTGCCGCCGCATGGGACCGTTTCGCCAACCGCGCGTCGCTCATCGAGGGGATCCGCACGCTCGACTGGGACACCACGGTCTTCCTGGCGGGGATATTCGTCCTCGTCGGCAGCCTGTCCCTCAGCGGGTGGATCGACACCGTCTCCGCCGCCCTCTCGGCCCTGGTGGGGGACAACATCTTTTTCGGCTACACCCTCCTCGTCTTCGTCTCGATGATCCTCTCGGCGTTCGTGGACAACGTCCCGTTCCTCGCGGCGATGCTCCCGGTCGCGATGGGGATGGCGGAGCGCCTCTCCGTCGAGCCGCCGCTCTTCCTCTTCGGCCTGCTCATCGGCGCGAGCCTCGGCGGGAACATCACCCCCATCGGCGCCTCGGCGAACATCGTCGCCTGCGGCCTCCTGAGGAAGGAAGGGTACCGGGTCGGGTTCGGGGAGTTCATGCGTGTCGGCGTCCCGTTCACCCTCGCCGCAACCGGCGCCGCCTACCTGTTCATCTGGGCGGTCTGGGGGCCGGGGGGGTGATGCGGGCGGCGAGGCGCTGACGCGGGTTCACGCGTCGACGGAGCCCCGCGCGGCCGCGAGCGCCAGACCGACCGCGTGCGCGGCGATCCCCCGCAACGCCTCGAGAAACTCCAGGAACAGCGCCGAGCTCCTGACCGCGCAGGCGCCGGCGGCGAGCCGCTTCTCGTGGGCGGCGCCGATACGCTCGATCATTCGTTCGACGAGGCGCCCCTCCTCCTCCACCTTGCGCGCCAGCGCCGAGTCGCCCGCGCTGAACGATGCGGCGGCGCGCTCGACGAGCGCCGCCGTTTCGGCGTGCAGATCCCCGATCTCCTTGATGGCGTCGTCGCTGAAGAGGAGCCCCGCCCCGATCTTGGCCGCCGCCGATTCGCAGAAACCGTCGAGACAGTCGCCGATGCGCGCGAGCCTGCTGACCGCCCCCAGATGGGACTCGACCGCCGCCTGCTCCTCGGGGGAGGCAGCCGGGGCGAGCGCGACCAGGGAGGCGGTGATTTCCTCGGCATCCCCCGCGAGGAAGCGCGCCTCCTCCCGCGCCCGGGCGACCCGCGCCGCGTCCGACCAGTCGAACCCCTCCGCGGCGAGCCGGTGGGCGCGCTCCGCTCGCTCGGCCATCGCGCAGATCCCCGTGCGCGCGGCGGCGAGCCCCTCCCGCACACGTTCAGACATGCCCGTTCCTTTCGCCGATGCGCCGCTACCGCGGATTTCGGCGGAAGATGAAGACCAGGATCGTGAGGAGCGCCATCCCCCCGTATTCGAACCAGCGGATCCCCTGCCGGATGTCGCCCAGGAAGCTGATGCCCGATTCGATCTCCCCGCCGGTTCGCATAAGCTCCGCGGCGACGGTCACGAGGAAGAGGGCGCAGCGGAGCACGACGACGAAGAGGGCGCACCCGATGATCGAATCGACCGCCTTGTAGACGATGCGCAGCGGCAGCCCGTCGGTTTTGCCGACCTCCCGCCCCCCGCGCCGCGCCTCGCCGCGGCGCGGCGCCGCCGAGGCGGAGGAGGGGCTCGGAGAGGCGCCCTGCGCGAGCGGCGCGCCGGTGCGCGAGAAGCGTGTTCCCCCCCGCTCCATCCGGTCCCCGCAGACGGGGCAGCGGCTGCCGCCGAAATGGTAGACCCTGCAGCGGCGGCAGTACATCAGGCGTTCTCCTCGAACGATTCGATCACCTTCTTCTCGTCGTCGAACGGGGGGAAGAGCCCCTCCAGCCGCGCCATCTCGAGGACGTGGCGCGGCGCCCCGGTCAGGTTGAGCAGCCGGAGGTTCCCGCCCTGCTGCCGGAGACGCTTGAGCTCGGCGAGGAAGACCCCGATCGTGGAGCTGTCGATGTAGGTGACCTTGTCCATGTCGACAACGATCCGCACGATCTTGCGGGCGATGTAGGCGTCGATGAGCTTCCTGAGCTCCCCGCAGTTGTAGATGTCGATCTCGCCGGCGAGTTCTATGATGCCCACCGGGCCCGCCTCGCGGACCAGCACCTCCATCTTGCCCATCATCCCCAGGATCTTCCGCTTCGTCTCGCCGCCGCTCATCTGGTTCCTCCCGTCGGGCGCCGTGAGGCCGCCACGGCTACATGGTGCCACAGAGGCCGCGCGGATCACAGGGAAAAGGCGGCCGCCGTCACTCCGCTTCGCCGACCGCGACATAGCCGCGGAGCGTCTCGAGCTTCTTCTCGCCGATCCCGGGGACCCTCCGCAGATCATCCGCCCGCACGAACGGCGCGCGGGCCCGCTCGAGAAGAATGGCCCGGGCGAGCTTCTCCCCCACCCCGGGGATGCGGGCGAGCTCCTCGGCCGAGGCCAGATTGGGGTCGAGGGGCTTCAAACAGACCGGTCGCCTCGACCTCCGCAGCGCCTCCTCGCGGCGCCGTTCCTGTTCGGCGATCGTCTCTTCCGCCCGGGGGACGTAGACCGCCTCCCCGTCCGCGAGAGGCAGACGGCGGTCGACCGCGCCGAGGTCCGCGCCGTCTGCCGGTCCCGCCGCCGCAGCGGCCTCTCCTCCCCGCGCGCCGCGCCTGACCCGGCGCAGGCCCGGGCGGTCGACGGCCCCGGCGACGGTCACGGCGATCGTTTCGGCCTCCCCCTCCCCGCCGGGGAGCAACGCCCGCGGGCGGGCGCGCTCGACGTGCCAGAGCGCCGCCGCGAGCAGGACCCCGAGGAGGACGAGGACGGCGAACCGCTCATCGAAATGCAGCTTCATCGTCCGCCGCGCTTCACCGCAACGCCGCGTGCCGCGGACCGCCGCCGCGCGTCGCCGGGACGCGCCGCCGTCGTCGTGGCGGCATCCGCGGCGATCCGTGGCGGAACCGTTTCAGTTCACCACGAGGTTCACCAGGCGCCCGGGGACGACGACGGTCTTGACCAGCCGTTTCCCCTGCGTGTGCGCCTTCACGTTCGGTTCGGCGAGCGCCGCCGCGAGGTGCGCCTCGTCGTCCGCCCCCGCGGCGATCGGGACCCTCCCGCGCAGCTTCCCGTTCACCTGCACCGGCACGGTGACCGTCTCCTCCTCGACGAGGGCCGGGTCCCACTCCGGCCACGGCTGGCGGAAGACGCTCCCCTCCCCTCCGAGCTCGCGCCAGAGCTCCTCGGCGAGGTGCGGCACGAACGGCGCGAGGAGGAGGATGATCGTCTTCAGGGCGCATGCGGCCGCCGCGGGCTCCCGTTCCGGCTCCCCGGGGCGGGGGCGGAGATAGCCGCGCAGGGCGTTCTCCAGCTCCATCAGCGCCGCGAGGGCGGTGTTGAAGTGGAAATTCCCCTCGATGTCCCGGGTCACCTTCCTGATGGTGCGGTGCACCGCGCGCCGGAGCGCCTCCCCGGCGGGGGAGCGCGTGTCGGCGGAGCCGGCGTCTGGCCTCGCGCGCAGGGAAGCGGCCAGCGGGAGGGCGAGTTCCCAGAGTCCGCGCAGGAACCGGTAGGCCCCGATCACGCTCTCGTCTTTCCACTCGGCGTCCTTCTCCGGCGGGCCGATGAAGAGGGTGTAGAGGCGGACGGTGTCGGCGCCGTATCTGGCGATCAAGGCGTCGGGGCTGACCGTATTCCCCTTGGACTTGGACATCTTCGCCCCGTTCTTGACGATCATCCCCTGGGTGAAGAGGTTTTTGAACGGCTCGGGAAATGAGACGAATCCCGCGTCCTGGAGCGCCTTCGTGACGAAGCGCGAGTAGAGCAGGTGCAGGATCGCGTGCTCCACCCCGCCGATGTACTGGTCCACCGGCAGCCACCGGTTCACGAGCTCCGCGTCGAAGGGGCGGCGGTCGTCGCGCGGGGAGAGGTAGCGGAGGTAGTACCAGGAGGAGTCCACGAAGGTGTCCATCGTGTCGGTCTCGCGGCGGCCCTCCCCGCCGCATCTCGGGCAGCGGCAGGCGACGAAGGAGGGGCAGCGGGCGAGCGGCGACTCCCCGGTGGGGAGAAACTCCACGTCGGTCGGGAGGAGGACCGGGAGGTCCTCATCGGGGACCGGCACGATGCCGCACCGGTCGCAGTAGACGACCGGGATCGGGGCCCCCCAGTACCGCTGGCGCGAGATGAGCCAGTCGCGGAGGCGGTAGCAGACCGCCCTCCGCCCGAAGCCGTCCCGCTCCATCAGGTCGGCCATCGCCTCGATCGCCTCGCGGTTCGGGAGGCCGTCGAATTGTCCGGAGTTCACGAGGACGCCGTCGCCCTCGTAGGCCCCCGTCATCCCCGCGGCGTCAGGCGGCCGGTCCTCGCCTCGGATCACCGGGACGACGGGGAGGCCGTACCGTTTCGCGAAGTCGAAATCGCGCTGGTCGTGCGCGGGCACCGCCATCACCGCACCCGTCCCGTACTCCATCAGCACGTAGTTGGCGACCCAGATCGGGATCCGCGCCCTGGTGAACGGGTTGACCGCCTCCTCGCCGGTGAAGAGCCCCTCCTTCTCGGTGTCGGCGGCGACGCGGGCGATGCGGCCCTGTCCGACGGCGCGTTCCGCGAAGCGCCGGAGCTCCGCGGCGCGCGGCCCCTCCCCCGCGGCGAGCCGCCTCACCAGCGGGTGCTCGGGCGCCACGACCATGTAGGTGGCCCCGTGAATGGTGTCGAGGCGCGTGGTGAAGCAGGTCAGGGTCTCGCCGGTCGAGGCGAGGCGGAAGTCGATCTCGCACCCCTCGCTCCTCCCGATCCAGTTCCGCTGCATCGTCTTGACCCGCTCCGGCCAGTTCGGCAGCAGGGCGAGGTCGTCGAGGAGCCGCTGGGCGTAGGCGGTGATCCTGAAAAACCACTGCTCGAGCTCCTTCTGCCGGACGGCGGCGCCGCAGCGCTCGCACCCGCCGTCGACGACCTGCTCGTTGGCGAGGACGGTGGCGCAGGAGGGGCACCAGTTCACAAAGGCGCTCTTCCGGCAGGCGAGGCCGCGCTCGAGGAACCTCAGGAAGAGCCACTGGGTCCAGCGGTAGTACTCCGGTTCGCAGGAGGTCACCTCGCGGTCCCAGTCGTAGCAGACCCCCCATTCGCGGAGCTGCCGTTTCATCACGGCGATGTTGTCGAGGGTGCTCCGGCGCGGGGAGAGGCCGCCCTTGATCGCCGCGTTCTCCGCGGGGAGACCGAAGGCATCCCAGCCCATCGGGGTCAGGACGTGGAATCCGCGCATCATCTTGTAGCGCGCCACGACGTCGCCGATGATGTAGTTGCGCCCGTGCCCGACGTGGAGGGCGGCGGACGGGTACGGGAACATCATCAGACAGTAGAATCGGGGGCCGGCGGGGGCGTCGGAGGCCTTGAAGAGGCCCGTCTCCTCCCAGTACCCCTGCCACTTCCTCTCGATCTCGCGCGGAACGTATGGTCTGTTCATCTGTGCCTTTTTCGAACTTGTATGCCGACCCGGGGAGCCGGGGAGCCGGAGAACCGGGGACTAGGCGATCAGATCACGCGCGTGAGCGCGCATCCCTGATGATCCAACTGTCGGCGCCTTCTATCATCTTGACCAACTGGGCCATAATGCAGTCGTAGCTTTTGTCCAAATCCTCCGCCTCCGAGGCACCGATATATCCGCAGCGAACACTGAATTCAATCCATACCGGTTCTCGGATGCCTCCGTCTCGGCATCGCTCAGCTTGCTGATGAAGGCGGCCTTGTACCGCCTTTTCCTCCACGCCTCCGAGATGTTGGCGCAGACTGATCTCGAAGACCGTCGAAACTGGTCGACAAGCGAATATCGCTCAGTCGAGGGAAACGAACGGGTGAGGCGGAACACCGTCATCGCGGCGTCCATCGCGCGCTGAAAGACGTCCAGTTCCTTGTAGCTTCTAAGTATCGCCACCCCCACGCCCTCTTCTTCCCTGTCCCCGGCTCCCCCCTTCCCCGGCGCCCCCCTTCATTCATCCCGCCCCTCACCGGTCCTCCCCAAATACGTCCGCGGTATAGACCAGCACCTCGTACTGATCCGGGTGCTTCCACGCGTCGTCGGGGAGCCCCGCCTTGTTGCGGCACAGGTGCGTCCAGAAATACGCGGCGTCCCGTTCGGGGAAATGTTCGCTCCAGACCTGCGGCAGGTAGGTCCCCCCCCCGCGGCCGAGCCGGTCCCGGATATAGATGCCGTGGACCCCCCTTCGTATCGAGAGCGGGTCGGCGACCGGGAGGAGCGGGGAGAGCGCGGAGATCTCGAGGCGGATATCCTTCAGCTCGGCCGCCTGGACCGGCGGGAAACGCCCGTCGCGGCTGCACGCGTCGATCGCCATGTCCCGGACCGTCTCGAGGAGCGGCACGGCGGAGACGAAGTTCCCGATGCACCCGCGGAGCGGCTCGGGGTGCACCGGGCTCGACGCGGCCGGATTCGTGATCGTGACGAAGGCGCCGCGCTTCTCCCGCAGGGCGGGGGTGGACGGGTAGCCGCCGAGGCCGACGACGTCCCGCGACCGCACGTACGCCTCGACCGCGTCCCGCGCGATCCGCAGCAGCGTCTTCTTCTCCGCATCCGTCAACGACCGTTCCCCGTCCGGTGCCCGCATCGCCTCCTCCTCCGCCGCGTGGGGGACGGGGGCGCCGGGTTTCTGCGCCGCCCACGCGGCCGCGATCATCGCGGCCGCCGCGACCCCCCCGATCGCCGCCGTTCTCATCGGCCGCCCCCTCGCGACACGCCTCCCCGCCTCAGTTCTGCGTGGTGAACAGCATCGACACGTAGCTGACGCAGTGGCTCCAGTCGCCGGTCAGCTCCCCGGATGTCGTGTACTGGAGGAGCGTCCCCGCCGCGTCCGCGGGGAGCGCCTCGAGCAGGATGCCGATCGGGGCGTGCCCGCAAATCGTCGCCCCCGTCCGCGCCACGTAGTCGGCGAACCCCGCCGCGTCGCCTCGCCGGGCGAACCCCGCCGCGTCGAGGTCGAGCTTCTTCAGCTTCTCCTTCACCTCGCCTGTGAACGGCAGGTAGCCGAAATTCGCCCCGTAGTGCGTGAAGTCGGAGCTCGCGATGATGACCGTTTCGGCGTCGAGCAGCGTCTTCAAAGGGGCGGCGAGGGCGGCGCAATCGGCCGGCGCGACGTCCCCCACGACGACGGGAACGAGCCTGAACTCCCCGAGCGTCTCCTGGAGGAACGGCACCTGCACCTCGAGGGAGTGCTCGCCCTCGTGGGCACGCGGGAGGACTGCGTACCCGGGGCTCTTGGCGAGCTCGTCGCACGCCGCGCGGTCCACCGGGACGTCGCCGAGCGGCGTCCGATAGACCGCTGCGTCCGTGAGCGCCGCCCCCCTGAACCCGACGCGGTGCGAGGGGGCCAGCACCACGGCCCGCCTGAACCCCTTCCCCGCGAGGAGCGCGTAGCCGCTGGCCGCCGTCGCGCCGGAGTAGGCGTAGCCCGCATGGGGGGAGATCAGACCCGCGATGCGCCCCTCGACCCTCCTCCCCGGCGCCGCGTCGAGGAGTCCCCGGATCTCTTTCCGCAGCGCCGCCGCGTTCCCGGGGTAGAACTGCCCGGCGACCGCCGGCTGCCGCACCTTCGTCTTCATCCCCGCCACCCCCTCCCCGGACGGTTCCCTCCCCGCGGCGGTCTGTCTTCCGCAGCAGGCCACGCACGCCAGCACCAGCGCCCCCGCCGCCCCCGCCGCGCACCGCAGGATCCCGCGCATCGCCGCTCCTCCCCCGCACGCCCCGACCGCCGTATGCTAGCATAATGCAGGGCGAAAGCAACCATGCCGCCGGGCAACGGCGCGATTGCCGCCAGAAGCGGCACTATGCTACAGTGCGTTCCGATGTGCGCACTGCGGCACCACGGGATACCCCTCGCCATGCCACGCACACTGGTCGGGTTCGCGCTGATCTCCATCTATGCAAGCCTGCTGCTATGGATCCTCGAGCTCGGCCACGCTCTTGCCGGCGGGGGATGGGAATCCTGGCCCGCGGCTGAGATACTATCGTTCGCGCTGCTCACCTTCCTCCTGTTTGCCGGATGGGCGGTCGCCGCCACGCTCGGGCAATGGGGCTTCGTGTCGCTGCTCTCCCTTCTCCACCGGCGCATCGCGTCGGTGCGCGGTGAGGCGCGCGCGCGCACCTACACCGCCCTCGCCGCGACCGCCGCCCTCGCCCCCGCGGTCGCCTATTTCACCCTTCTTCTCTTCTCGGGAAAGGGGATTTCCCGGTTCGCCCATCTGGCTGTTCTCAGGGCCTCCTTTCTCGTCCTCTCCCTCCTCGGGGTTTTTTCGCTCGCGAGCCTGATCGCCGCCCTGGCACGTGGATGGTTCCTGCCCGCGCGGCGCTTCGCAAGGGGCTTCTCCGTCGCTGCCGGCGCATTCCTGATCGTCCTTCTCTACGGCATCAACGCCCGCTGGTATGTCGGCCAATATGAATTCGTTCACCGGGCGCTCTGCATCCTGATCTTCCTGCTGACCGAACTCCTCGTCGCCAGCCTCCTCGGGCCGCAAAGGATCGCCTCGGTCCCGGGCGGCGCGGCGCCCCGCCTTCTCCTTCTTGTCGCGTTCCTCATGCCGTGCGAGCTTGCGATCCTCTCCCGCGTCGTCGCCGGAACACCTGGCAGCCGGATACTCTCAGCGGTCTACTCGCGGATGCAGATGGGCAAGCACCTCATGCGCCTCTACCGTTTCAAGACGAGGATCCGGGCCGGAGACTGGAGGATGCACGCGGAGTACCTGGCGGCAAGGGACGCCTTCTCCGACCGGTCGACCAAGATCGATCGGAAGGGCTGCAACCTCATCTGGATCTACGTGGACTCGCTCCGCGCGTCGAACCTCCCCATGTACGGATACCCCCGGGACACCTCGCCGCGGTTGAGGGGATTCGCCGCGCGCGCGGCGCTCTTCATGCATGCCTACGCGCAGGGAACGATGACCCAGTGGTCCGTGCCCGCCACCATGACGGGATGCTACTACTCGACCCTGATGCGGAGGGGCGATGTCGAAGCGCTCACGGGAATCCTGGCCCGCCACGGCTACCAGACCTTCGTCGCCAATGCCGAGCTCATGCAACCTTTCCTCCGGCGATGGGACCGTGCCGGTTTCGACCAGATCTCCGCCGGCGATCTCACCGCCCCGGAAGTGACGCGGGCGGCCGTTGCCATGCTCCAGCGACGGATCCCCGGCAGACCGTTCTGTTTCTTCCTCTTCTACGGCGAGCCCCACTTCCCGTACACCAAGCACGCGGGTTTCGACTACGGCAACCGGGAGGAGGACTGCTACGACAGCGAGATAGCGTTCACCGATCGGCACATCGGCGACCTTCTCGACGAGGTGCGGCGCGCCGGATTGCTCGACAGTACCATCGTCGTCATCACCGCGGATCACGGCGAGGAACTCGGCCGGCACGGCGGCTGGGGCCACTCCCGCCAGCTCTACGACGAAAACATCCACGTCCCGCTGATCGTCTCCGTCCCCGGCGTCCCCCCCCGCGTCGTCGCCAGCGCGGTGCAATGCATCGACATCGTCCCCGCCCTCGTCGGGATGCTCGGTCTGTCGACGAACGCCCATCGCGACGGCGGCGACATCGCCCCCTTCCTGCAGGGCCTCCATCCCCCCTACACTCCCCGGGTCTACTCCGAAGTCGCGGCCGCCCAGCCCGAATCGGTGTGCCTGATCCATTACCCGTGGAAACTGATCTACTATCCGCGCCGGCTGTACTTCGACCTGTTCAACCTGGTGAACGACCCGCTCGAGCGCCACAACCGGTTCAAGGACGCGGGGGCCATCGGGGTTACATTGCAGGAGATGCTCCTGTCATGGATCGCCTATCGGGACCGCGACACCGCCCCGCGGGAGGCGGAATCGCCGGGGGTGGCCACAATCGTCGACCGGATCCGCAGCCGCGCGCCGGAGATGTTCGCCTCTCTCGACGACCTCGACGTCGAGAAGATCAGCCCGCGGGATTTCGCGCTTCTCCAGCGCGAGCTCCAACCGTATCCGTGCCGCGAAACAGCGGCCTTCTACCTCCTGGTGGCGCGCAGCGCCCCGCGCCTCCGCCAGGATGCCCTGGGGGAGCTGGCGAGGACGTTCAAGGCGGCGCACGAGTCCGCGGGGAAGACGGGCATTCCCGCGCAGCAGCGGGATGCGGCGAGCGGGGTGGCGTCCGCGTTCGATGCCCCCGGCGTAGCGGAGTTTCTGCTTTCGATCGTACGCGAGGGGAACAACCCTTCGGAGGCAGCCTGCCTTGGCCTGATCAGGGACGCGCGGCTGACCCGGCTGAGCGACGATCTGTTCGATCTGTATCAGCGCCGCAGGAGGAGACTGCTCGCCGAGAGGCTCTTCCCCCCCTTTCGTATCTGGCGATGGCTCTTCCCTGGGCGCGCGGTTCACTCCGAAGATTGGATCTTTGAAACGCTCTGTTCCTTCGGCGATCCGAGGGTCGCGGATCGGCTCGTGCGGAAGGTCGAAACGCTGAGTGTCGGGGAGCAGATCGACAGCATCCAGTATTTCGTCTATTATCACGACGAGCGCTGCCGCGATGCACTGCTCAGGCTCCATGAGCGACACGCGTCATCGGCCCCGGAGTTTACCGCCTTGTTGGCGTCGCAGATCGGCGCGTCGCGCAACCCGTTCATGCTCCCCGTGCTCCGGAGGATATTCACCTGCCCGTCGGATTCCACGCAGCCATCGGCCCTCCCCTTCGCCAAGAAGGAGGCGATCCTCCACTTCATCGACATCAAGGGGAGACACAACCTGTCACGGGAAGACCGGGCCGCCATCCTGGGGGCATGCAGAGGAGACCCCGACCTCGGCCAATTCAGGGAGATCAAGGAGCTTTGCCTGACGCTCTAACGTGGGAGGCGAGGCGCACCGCCGGTCACCGGTCAATGTCGACCGCGACCGACACCTCGCCGCAGTCGGGAAACTTGTGGCAGTTCAGGCAGTCGCTCCAGATCTTCTGCGGCAGTTTCGACTTGGCGATCCTGGAGAAGCCGCACTTCCTGAAGAATTTCGGCACGTAGGTCAGGGCGAAGACACGCCGGATGCCCAGCCCGCGCGCCTCATCGAGGCACCGGGACACCAGCGCCCGCCCCGTCCCTTTCCCCTTGTGCGAGTCGCGCACGGCGAGCGAGTTCACCTCGGCGAGGTCTCCCCAGACGATGTGCAGCGCCGCGCAGCCGATCATCCTCCCCTTCTCCTCGGCGACGTAGTAGTCCCGTATGTTCTCGTAGATATGGTTGAGCGAACGTGGCAGCATCAGATCCTTGTCGGCGAACTCGTTGATGAGCTTCTGTATCCCGGGCGCGTCGCTGAGCAGTGCCTTGCGTATCTTCATCACGCCTCCTCGACGTCAATCATTCTTCGCGAGGTGTTCCGCCGTGCGCCGGATGATCTCGTCGAGCCCTACCGATGGACTGAAGCCGGTGAGGCGCTTCAGCTTAGAGATATCCGCGGCCCGGCGCTCCATATCCTCGAACCCCGTCTCGTACGCCTCCTCGTAGGGGACGAGGCGTATCGGGGAGTCGCTCCCGGTGAGCGTTTTGATCCTCTCGGCCAGGGCCAGGATCGATATCTCCTTGTTGTTTCCGATGTTGATCACCTGCCCCTCCGCATCCTTCAGGCCGTCAAGGGCAAGGAGCGCCCGGATCAGGTCGCCCACGTACAGGAAGCTCCGCGTCTGCGTCCCGGTGCCGTAAACGGTGAGCGGCTCTCCCCGGAGCGCCTGCCGGATGAGGCGCGGCAGCACCATCCCGTAGCGCCCGGTCTGGCGCGGGCCCACGATGTTGAAGAGCCGGCAGACGACCGCGGGGAGTTTGCCCTCCCTGAAATACGCCAGGGCAAGAAACTCGTCGATCGCCTTGGAGCAGGCGTAGCTCCAGCGCGATTTGACGGTCGGGCCGAAGACGATATCGTCGTCCTCGCGGAACGGGATGCGGGTGCTCTTCCCGTACACCTCGGAGGTGGAGGCGATCACGACCTTCTTCCCTTTCTTGGCGGCCATATCCAGGCAGATCTCGGTCCCCCGTATGTTCGTGGAGATCGTCCGCACGGGACTCTCCACGATGAGCCGGACCCCGACCGCCGCCGCGAGGTGGTAGATCATGTCGCACCGGTCGACGAGTTCCGCCATCACCGGGCAATTCATGATCGTGTCGAGCGTGTAGGTGAACCGCGGGTTCGTCTTCATGCCGTCGATGTTCGTCATGCTCCCGGTCGAGAGATCGTCGATCACGTCGACCCGGTCGCCGCGATCGAGCAGCACCTCCGCCAGGTGTGACCCGATGAATCCCGCGCCCCCCGTGATCAGAACCCGCATCGTGCCCTCCGTCATGTAAAAGAGTGGTGCACACGGTACACGCGGTCATCGGCGCATGCCAACAGGCGGATGCCCATCCGCGTCCCGGCATTCGCCCCGCGTGTGCCACGGCGGAGCCGGCGCCTCCCCGCTCCCCGCTTTTCGAGGCGGCGAAACGTCACCCCTCCGTGAAACTCCCCATCACACGGTACTTCTCGTAGCGCCGCCGCACCAGCTCCTCCCCGGGGATCCCCGAGAGGCGGTCCAGCGTCTCGAGCAGCGCACGTTTCAGCTCGCGCGCCGCCTCCTCAAAGTTGCGGTGCGCCCCGCCGAGCGGCTCGGGGATGATCCGATCGATCACCCCCATCTCGAGAAGCTCCCCGGGAGCGAGGCGCAGGGTGCTGGCGGCCTCGGCGGCCTTGCCGGGGCTCTTCCAAAGGATCGCGGCGCACCCCTCCGGAGAGATGACCGAGTAGTAGGAGTTCTCGAGCATCATAACCTCGTCGCCCACCCCGATGCCGAGCGCGCCGCCGCTCCCCCCCTCCCCGATGATGATCACGATGATCGGCGCCTTCAACGCCGCCATCGCGCGCAGGTTCCACGCGATCGCCTCCGCCTGTCCCCGCTCCTCCGCGCCGATCCCCGGGTAGGCGCCGGGGGTGTCGATGAACGAGACGAGCGGGAGGCGGAACTTCTCCGCGAGCTTGAACATACGGTGCGCCTTCCGGTACCCCTCCGGGTGGGCGCTCCCGAAATTGCGCAGCAGATTCTCCTTCGTGTTTCTCCCCTTCTGGTGTCCGACCACCACGGCGGTGCGGCCGCCGAACCGGGCGAGGCCGGTGACGAGGGCGCGGTCGTTGCCGAAGAACCGGTCCCCGGCGAGTTCGACGAAACCGTCCGCCACCAGGCGGAGGTAGTCGAGCGTGTAGGGACGATGCGGGTGCCGCGCGATCTGGACGCGCTGCCAGGCGTTCAGGTTCCCGTAGATTTCCCGGCGCATCGCGTCGAGCTTGGCCTGGAGGCTCGCGATCTCATCCGCCACGTCGACCGGCTGCGTCTCGGAGAGCTTCTTGAGCCCCTCGATCCTGGCCTCGAGTTCGATGATCGGCTTCTCGAAGTCGAAGCCTCCATTCATGGCGTCCTCTCCATATTCCGCTGGTCGCGTCGCTATTCCACGATCTTGACGGGGGTGCCGACCGGCACGATCGCGTACAGTTCCTCGACGTCCTCGTTCAGCATCCGGACGCAGCCCGCGCTGGCCTGCTTCCCGATCGTCTCGGGCTCCCAGGTGCCGTGGATGCCGTAGCCGGGCGAGTCGATCGCCATCCAGCGGGTGCCGAGGAGGTTCCCGGGATCCCCGTACGGGATGACCCCGCCGCCCGGCCTGAACCACTCCGGCTTCTCCTGCTTGAGCGTGATCTTGAAGTCGCCGGTCGGGGTCGAGCCCTTCGTCCCGGTGCCGACCGGGTAGAGTTTCGCGGGGCGGCCGTCCGCAGAGAGCAGGAGCGTGTTCTCGGACTTATCGACGGCGACGGAGAATCTCATCGCGCACACCTTCAGGCGCTCGCCGATCCGCACCCCGTCGCGCCCCGGCTCCTTGCCGTTCATCAGCCTGAGGAGCTCCACGGTGGTGCCGGCCCGTTTCGCGATCGCCTGGAGCGAGTCTCCGGCGCGGGCGACGTACTCCTCGGTCCCGGGGACGATCTCGCGCGAGAAGAGCGCCCTGACGAAGATCTCTCCCGCCGCCCCGCCCGCGGCGCGCGGGGAGGCCGCCGAGGCGTCCAACGCGGCCTCGAGCGCCCCCGCCACATCCCCTTCCCTCTCGAGGGCCTCGGCCCGGATGCAGAGCGCGTCGGCCTTCAGCGAAGAGCCCGGGTAGTCGCGCAGGAAGGCGTCGACGGACCGCTTCGCCTCGACGAGGCGGCCGCCGCCGAACGCCTCCCTCGCCAGGGCGAGCGTCGCGCGGGGGTGAAAGGACCGCGCCTCCGGCGAGGCGAGCGCCTTCTTCCACGCCTCGATTGCCTCGCCGCCGCGCCCCGTCTCCTCGAGGCAGATGCAGAGGCGGCAGAGCGCGTCGAGCCCCTCGGGCGAGGAGGCGCGCGCCGAAGAGACGGCCCGAAGCGGGGTGGCGGCCTGCGCGTAGTCGCCCCGGTCGAAGAGGCTCACGCCGCGGGCGTAGTCGGCCCGCCACTGCCTTAGCCGCCAGGCGTGATGGGCGAACGCCGCGCCCGCCGCGAGGGCGACGAGCGCCGCGATGACCGTGGAACGCCTGCGAGGCGCCATTCGATCCCCTATCTTTCGTTCGACCGCCCCGCGGGAGGCATTCCCGTGCAACAACCCGCTCAGGGACTGTTCCCGTCCTCGGGGATCGGATCGGCGAGGAGGATCGACCGTATCCACGCGGTGACGGTCCTGAACCTGAAACGGGCAAGGATGCCCGAGGCCGTGTACGCCGCGAAGAGGATAAAGAACGAGATTTCCGGGAACGACGCCACGATGCTCGCCGTGATCACGATGCCGACGAGATTGAGGAACGGCTTCTTCTTGCGGGCCCCCGTCCCCTGGAAGGCGGGGTAGCGCAGGGTGCTGACCATCAGGTAGGAGAGGCCGAGCATCAAGAACGGGATGAAGGTGACGAGGAGGTGCAGCTCGTACCTCCCGGCGAGCACGATGACCGAGCAGATCAGCCCCGCGGAGGCGGGGGTGGGGAGGCCGGTGAACGCCCTGCGCTCCTCCTTCGATGCCTGTGCGTTGTAGCGCGCGAGCCGGAGGGCGGAACAGACCGCGTAGAGGAAGACGATGCCCACCCCGAAGCGCCCCATCCCGGAGAGGACCATCGAGTAGCCCATGAAGGAGGGAACGATGCCGAAGCTGAGCATATCCGCGAGCGAATCGTACTCGATCCCGAAGCGCGTTGTGGCGCCCTTCAGGCGGGCCACGTAGCCGTCTACGAAGTCGAAGAGCATCGCCACGAGGCACGCCTCCGCCGCGTACAGGTACTGGGCGCGCATGATGAAGGTCATCGCCAGCATCCCGCAGAAGAAGTTGGCCGTCGTGAGCAGGCCCGGCAGTATCGCCACCTTTTTCATCCGATCCCCGCGATCATCGTCTCGCCGCCGCGGACGCGCTGCCCTTCGCGCACGAGAACGCGCGCCTCGAGCGGGAGGAACACGTCCACCCGCGACCCGAACTTGATCAGTCCGATCCGCTGCCCCGCCCGCACCCGGTCGCCGACCGTGCACCGGCAGACGATCCTCCGCGCGATCATCCCCGCGATCTGGCGGACCGCCGTCGGGGTGCCCGCGGCGCTGATGCCGATGGTGTTGTTCTCGTTCACCGCGGAGGCGGCTTCGCGCATCGCGTTCTTGAACGCCCCGCGGCGATAGTGCAGATACTCCACCGTCCCGCTCACGGGCGCATAGTTGACGTGCACGTCGAAAATCGACATGAAGACGCTGATCCGCCGCACCCGGCGGCCGAAGTAGCCGTTCTCCGCCACCTCGTCGATGCGGGTCACCTTCCCGTGCGCGGGGGCGATCACCGCCCCCTCGGCCGCCGCGGCGGTCCGCGACGGGTCGCGGAAGAAGACGGCGATGCACGCGGCGAGGGCGAGAAAGACGAACGGCCACGGGCGGCCGACGAACGCCGCCACGGCGGCGAAGGCGAAGGCGAGCGCGATATAGGGCAACCCCTCCCGTGCCACTCTCATCCCTGCACAGTCCTCTTCGATTGCAGAACGCAGTATAGCACAGCCCGGGCGACAATCAAACGTCCCGCCCGCGGCGGGCCGCGGGGGACGAACGGCGGCCGCGGCGGCAGGTTCGCGCCAGGATGTCCCTGGCCACGGTCAGCAGCCTTTCGCGCCACAGCACCCCGTGGTGCCCCAAACCGATCTTCCCCTGAAAAGCGTCGACATTGGCGACGTACCAGTCGTAGGTCTCTTTAAGCGCGTCCAGATTGCTCTGGGCCGGGTCCCAGCCGATGAGTGCGCGGGCCCGCGACGTATCGACATAGCAGTCCCTGTCGGCGGTCTTGTAGTGCCACGCCCACATCTGGGTGAGACCGAGTTTCTCGATGACCGTGAGGGCGAACTTCGTCGGCGCCGCGGGGAGGCGAATGAGGCGGGAACCGGTGCCCGCGTGAAAGACGAGCGCCCCGAGATCCTGGCGGACCGTCCCGAAGGTCTCCGCTCCGAGGTTGAGCGTGACGTTCCTTATCGGCATGGTCGCCATCCGGTAGACCCCCTCCGCCAGGTCGGAGACGCCCATCAGCTGGTACCGGTTCCCGCCGCCGCCGATGAGCGGGACCGGGGCCCCGCGGTGGATCCAGTCGCACAGGAGCTGGAACACGCCGAACCGCCCCGCCCCGATGAACGACTTGGGCCTGAAGACGCTCGCGTTTAATCCGTTCGCGCGGTACCCTTCGAGCATCGATTCGCACTCCGCCTTGGAAACAGCGTACGGATGCTGGGGGGCGAGGGGCGTCTCCTCCGGAACCGGCGGGTGGAACTCGAAGTAGCCGTAGACGACCGTCGATGAGCAGAAGAGGAATCTCGGGATATCGTTTTTGAGACACAGGTCCAGCACGGCTTTGGTGCCGCCGAGGTTCACCGAGCGGATCTCCTCTTCGGGGGAGTCATGGAGCGCGGCGGCGCAGTGCACGACGCAATCGACCCCGGTGAACAGGCGCGCGTGGGAGAGGATCTCCCGCACATCAAGCAGGTGGAGTTCGATCTCCTTCTCGAGGTCGCCCCAGAAGTAGAACCGGTCCCGATCGAGCCCCACCACCGTCCACCCGTTCTCCAGGAACCTCTTGACGAGGTGGGTCCCGAGAAATCCCGTTGCGCCGGTCACGAGCACCTTCACCCGAAGCCTCCTTTACCTCAGCAGGTTTTCCTTCAGGAATACCTTAAAATCCTTGATGCTCTTCGTCGAGACGCCGAACACGGAGGTCTGGTAGAGGAGGTCGCAGGACGCGCAGAGCGGCACCTCCCCGTGCCGCCCGGAGGCGATCGTTTCCCTGATCCGCCGCATCTGTTCGGCGTTCCAGATGTCAAGGAGCGCCGATTTTCCGGCATCCCCGAGCAGGTAGCGGCGGTGGAAGTCCATGCAGCACGGGGCGACCGTGCCGTCCCAGAGGATATGCATGCTCATCCACGGGTAGGGGCATGGGGTGTACCGGAGGCGGATGATCCCCCTCCCGGGAACGGTACGCCGCATATAGCCGTACCGGCTCCCGCTGAGGTGTTCCTCGATCTCCCCCACGTAACGGTGGGGGGTGACGTAACGGTAGGTGTCGAGGGGGAGCCCCCTGAAGGCCGCCTTGAATCTCGACTCGTTTTCCCGGCTGGCGGTCTCGAGAAACGGTTTCGTCTGGATGAACTGGACGCTGGCATACGGTTTCCGCGACCGCAGGCGCTTCTTTATTTCGAGGAATCGGACGACGTTGCCGACCGCCTGCTCGAAGACCCCGCCGCGCCGTATCGACTCATAGGTCTTCTTGACATAGCCGTCGATCGAGAAGGAGATGAAATCGAGCCCCGCCCGGATCACCGCCTCCGACATCTCCTCCGTGAGCAGCGTGGCGTTGGTCTCGAGGCGCACGTTAAGCCCTGCGTCATGGGCGTATCGAACCATCCCGTCGATCCCGGGGTGAAGAAACGCTTCGCCGCGGCCGATCAGGTTGATGTCGACGGCGAAGCCGGCCGCCTCGTCGATCAGTTTCCGGTAGAGGCCGGAGGCCATGCGCCCGGGGGCGTGGACATGCCCGCGCCCCGTCGGGCAGGATATGCAGCGGAGGTTGCAGACGTTGGTCGGTTCAATCCAGAGGCGGACGGGGGGATGCGGACAGATCGTCAGCCGTTTCCGGTATTGGGCCGCCGCAGCCCATAGACGTCGGAGGTTGCCAAGGAGGCGGGGGGGCATGGCTTAGAGGATCGACCAGGCCGAGGTGACGAGGTTGCAGAACTCGCGCCAGGAACGAACCCGGCCGAGCGTGCGCAACACGAATGAGGGGCGGAGGTAGAAGGCCCGGTACGCCCGGCCGAGCCACCGGTCCAGCTCCTCGCCCTGCACATGGGAGTCGTAGTAGGCGATCCGGCCGATGATCCCCCGATCGCCAAGGGTGAACTCCCTCCAGTAGTCGATTCCCGTCCTCTCCTTGATGCGCTCATAGAGCTCGCTGTTGGGCACCGGCACGAGCTTACTGATGGAGACGTAGTCGATGTCCAGGGAGACCGCCAGCGCGATGTTCTTCCGGATGCTCTCCACCGTCTCCCCGGGACAGCCCAGGACGAAGAAGCCGAGCGTCATCAGCCCCGCCTCCTTTGCCCAGCGCACGGCGTTGCGCATCGTCTCCGGGGATATGTCCCGCCGTATCAGGCGCGCCACCTCGGGGTCCGCGGCCTCGAAACCGTAGTTGACCCGGATGCAGCCGGCGGCCTTCATCAGCCGAAGCGTCTCCCTGTCCACGCAATCCGGGCGCGTGCGGATGGCGAAATCGAACCTGAGCCCGCGCCGGAGCACCTCCTCGCAGATCGCGGAGACGCGTTTCTTGTTGACGGTGAACGTCTCGTCCTGGATGAAGATCTCCTTCACCCCGAACCGTTTCACGCACTCCTCCATCTCGTCGACGACCCTCATCGGGTCGCGGAGGTGGTGAAAACCGGTCATGTCGCAGTAGAGGCAGTGGAACGGACACCCCATCCCGGAGAGCATCACGGTGATGGGCCAGTGTCGGGTGAGGATCGTGGTGTAGCGGTCGTTCGGGATAAGGTGGCGCGCCGGGAACGGAACGTCGTCGAGGGTGGTGGCGTCCTCGCGCGGCGGGGTGAGAACGACCTCCCCGCCCTCGCGGTAGGCGATCCCCTTGACCCGATCAAGGTTCCTCGCGCCGTCCCCGATCGCCGCGAGGAGCTCCGGCAGGGTCTTCCACCCCGGGCCGATCACCGCGTAATCGATCGCGCGGTGCGTCATCGTCTCCCGGGGGTAAAGCTTCAGGTGAAAACCGCCGACGACCACCGGCACGCGGAGCGCCGCCCTGATCGGCGCGATCCAGTCGAGCGTTTCGAGGAACGGCTCGGTCAGGAGGTTGAAGCCAATGACGTCGGGGCCGAACGTTTCGAGTTCCCGGATCGTCGCGGGGATGTCGAGCCCACACGCGTTCGCCTCGACGATCCGCACCGCGTGCCCTTCCCTTTCGAGCAGGGCGGCAAGGTAGCAGATGCTCAGGTTGGGGAATACCTGCCCGCGGTCGCTGTATTGCCGCTGCACCTTGCGGGTGTATTTGAGCTTCGGCATCTCGTTCTTGGGATTGACGAAGGCGATCTTCACGAGACGGAGTATAGCAAAGACGGGGCCTTGTCGGAATGGAATCGTACTCCCCCGCCCTGCGTGGGGATGTAGATTAAAGTGTGGGCTTTCGGAGAGATGTTGGCTCCCGCCCACCCCTAGGGGTGGGGGCGCCGCGAAGATTAGTATTGTCAAGAAGGGCTTGGATAAATAAAAGGGTACAACCGCTTTCCTGCCAGAAAGGAGGTTGTACCCAGTGAAGCAACTGCACTTCGGAGGCTATTCTACCGCACAATGGGAGGAACTCGCCAGCCATATTAGGGAGAGGTTCTGGGAGGAGGCTGAGCAGAGGCGTATGGAGGATATACGGTGGCTGATGCAGGAGCAGATCAACGAGGAGTTCGAGCAGCAGATCGGGGCGGCGCGCTATGAGAGGAGTGCAACACGGCAGGACGAGAGGACAGGATATAGGACAAGAAGCTACGAGTTCAAGGGGGGGTGGCTCAGGGGGCTGCGGATTCCGCGAGCCAGGAAGATCGGGATACGGTTTACGATATTCGATCAGTGGGAGCGAGTGCAGCCGGCGGCATATGAAGCGATGCTGACGGCGTATCTGCTCGGGAGGAGCAGTGCGGCGGCGGTAGCGATTAGCGAGATGTTCGGCCAAAGCCGGTTCTCGAGAAGCTTTATGCAGCGACTTGTGAAGCAGTTCGAAGAACGGTTCAGGGTATATCAGGACAGGGAGATTACGAAGCGCTGGTCATATGTGTTCATCGACGGGATGGCAGTCAAGGAGCACGACGTCTATCTAAGGGATAAAGTGGTGATTTTTGCCTACGGGATGAACAATGACCACGAGACGGATCTCCTGGGGTGGGTCGTTGCCGACGAGGAAGATGAGAATGCCGTGCGGGGACTGCTGCTGGACCTGAAGAGAAGAGGGCTTGCACGGCCGGAGATGTTCATTTCAGACGATGCGGGAGGGATCAAGGCAGCTATTGCGCTCGAATATCCGCAGGTGCCCTGGCAGCTTTGCGCCTTTCACAAGATTAAGAACATCCAGGATCATCTGCTGTCGCAGGAGAACAAAAAAGCCATCTTGAGGGAGGCAGGGGATATTTACCAGTGTTCCCGCTCAAGGAAAGAGGTGATCAAACGGTTCAACGCGTTTGTCCGTCGTTGGAAAGGCAAAGAACCGGAGGCGGTGAGGCTGTTCGCCCAAGGGTTCGAGCACACGCTGCGCTACTTCGCATGCCCTGAGCATATGTGGGTGTCGGTGCGAACCAACAACCCCCTGGAGCAGTTCATCGGGAAGGTACGGGCATGGACAGGGAGGTTCAACTACTTCCAGGGACGAGCAAACCTCAATTTGGCGCTGTTTACGTATGTCGTGTATAAATCCGGAGAGCTTGTGCCCGGCTATTTGACTAAGC
>JAAYCL010000004.1 GCA_012729785.1 Chlamydiota bacterium
CTTGTAGACGTTGTATGCAATTCCAACGGGCGCAGGTGGTTGAGGATTTAGTCGTCCCGGCGAGCGGCGAGGGACGACTAAATCCATAACTTACTGTCCGGCAACTGGTTGGATACAACGTCTACTAACACGGAGGCCGCCATGCAACGTATCCTCTCCCTCCCAATTGCGCTCTCGCTCGTACTGCTCCCCACCGGTCCCTCGCCCGCCCAGCCCGCCGACTCCCCGTGGCCAATGTTCCGGCACGACGCGCTCCACTCGGGGCGAAGCGCCTACGCAGGGCCCCCCTCGTGCCGGCTCTCGTGGAGCTACCGCACGGTCTCGAATATGGGGTCCTTCTCCCCGTGCATCGGGAGCGACGGCACGATCTACATCGCCAGTTACGGCAACCGCCTCTACGCGTGCACCTCCGCGGGGAGCCTGCGCTGGTCTCTTAGCGGGATGGACATCGAGTGCTCTCCCCTGGTCGACACGGAGGGCAGGATCTATTTCGGCACGTACGACAACCGGGTCTGCTCGGTGAATTCCGCAGGGTCGCTCTCCTGGAGCTATCTGGCGGGCGACACGGTGCTTAGCTCCCCTGGGATGGACGGCGACGGGTCCGTCTACATCGGTTCCACCGACAACGCCCTGTACTGCATCGACTCGTCGGGGGCGCTGCTGTGGAAGCATGTCACGGGAGGCGACGTCCAGACGTCCCCCGCCGTCGCGGCCGACGGCAGCGCATGCGCGGGTTCGCTCGATGGCATGATCTACGCCATCGACAGCTCCGGCGGATTGTCCTGGAGTTATAACGCGGCGGGCTACATCCTTTCTTCCCCCCTCATCACGCCCGGGGGGAGGGTTTACGCGGGCAACAATATGCACAGGGTCTTCGCGCTGAATGTGTGGGGCGCCTTCGTGTGGTCGTATGCGACGGGGGACGTCGTGATGTCATCCCCCTCCCTCGGCACTGACGGCCGTGTGTATGTCGGCTCCCGTGACAACCGTTTCTACGCATTGACGACGACCGGGACGCTTGCATGGAGCTATGCGACAGGCAAGCCGATCGAATCCTCGCCCGCCATCGGGAGCGGGGGCGGGATCTACTTCGGCTCGGACGATAACCGGCTGTACGCTCTCGGTCCGGCGGGGGCGTTGAGTTGGAGCTATGTGACCGACCTCCCGTGCCAGTCGTCGCCCGCCATCACGGGGGACGGCCGGCTGGTGGTCGGTTCCGACGATTGCGTGATCTATTGCATCGAGGCCGCGTTCACCCCGGCGCCGACGCGGACGCCGACGTCCACGGGGACGCCGACGCGGACGCCCACGTCGGTTCCGACGGCGACCCCGCCGATCGACCTGACGGCGCAGAAGGTGGAGTTCTCGACGACGGACCGGATCGAGGTGTGGGCGGACGTGCGGCCGCTCCCCGTTCCGTGCTACCCGTTCGTGCGGATCGGCATGGCGGACGGGACGACGCAGTACTACGTGGCGGGCGTGGGGTTCACGACGGATCCGACGCCGTACCTCGGGTTCGAGGCGGGGACGACGACGCTTGTGGATCCGATCCTGGGGTACGCGGTGCTGGCGGAGAGCTTCTCCGGGATCCCGGCGGGGGCATACGTGCTGGAGGGCGGGGCGGTGGACGCCGTGCGGACGACGTCGGCGGAGAACCTGGTGTACTTCGGCGGGATCGACCGCGAGCCGCTAACGGTCCGTTAGTGCAGACGTTGTGCCCAACATCTTCGCGCACAATGGATTGCAGCGATATTCTCGCCTGGTGAGAATATCGCTATAATTAGTTGCAGCACAGGATATTGTATACAACGTCTGTGGGGGGGTATGACAGAGAAACGTATATTCAACATCGCATCCGAGGCGGACGTCGTGGCGGGGCGGACGACGGACGTCTATTTCGAGCGGACGCTCAAGATCCTGCGGGCGCGCGGCATCGACCCGCGCGTGACGATGGAGGTCCGTGCGAAGGAGCTTCCCAACGGAAGCGCGTGGGCCATCTTCGCTGGCCTCGAGGAAGCCCTCCTGATGCTCGAGCGGCTGAACGCCCCGCTCGAGGTGCGGAGCATCGAGGAGGGGACGATCTTCGGCCCCGGCGACGCCGTCTTCTCGGTCTCGGGGCCGTACCGCGCGATCTGCGCCCACGAAACGCCGCTCCTCGGCCTCCTCTGCCAGGCGTCGGGGATCGCCACCGCGACGGCGCGATGCCGGAAGGCCGCCGGCGACCGGACGCTATTGAGTTTCGGCGCCAGGCGGATGCACCCATGCCTTGCGCCGATGATCGACCGTAGCGCCTGGATCGGCGGGGCGGATGGCGTCTCGACGGTCGGTTCCGCGGCCGCGCTCGGCATAGAGCCGGAGGGGACGATGCCGCACGCGCTCATCCTGTGCCTCGGCGACACGGTCGAGGCCGCGAAGGCGTTCCGGGAGGTGATCGGGGAGGGGGTGCGCTGCACGGCGCTAGTCGACACGTTCGGCGACGAGAAGTTCGAGACGCTCCGCGTGGCGCGCGCGCTCGGCAAGCGGCTCCACGCGGTCCGGCTCGACACGCCCTCCTCGCGCCGCGGGGACATGGCCGCGATATGCCGTGAGACCCGGTGGGAGCTCGACCTGAACGGCTACCGGCACGTGAAGATCCTCGTGAGCGGCGGGCTTGACGAGGGGAAGATACTCGCGCTCAACCCGTGGGCGGACGGCTACGGCGTGGGGACAGGCATCGCCTCCGCCCCGGTGGTGGATTTCGCCCTCGACATCGTCGAGATCGACGGGAAGCCGGTTGCGAAACGGGGGAAGCAGGCCGGGGCGAAGCGCCTCGTCCGCTGCGGGCGCTGCCTCGCGCGCCGTAACGTCCTGCTCCGCAATCCCGCGCCGCGCTGCGCGTGCGGCGGGGGGATGGCGGACCTGCAGAAGCGTTTCATTCGCGATGGACGGCTCGCCGTGCGGCTGCCGACGGCGGGTAAGATCAGGGAGAGGACGCTGCGCGAGCTGAAGGGGGTCGAGCTATAGACAGTAGACGTTATATGCAACGTGCTATGGTTCAGCAGGTTATGCCTTTAATCGTCCCGTCGGCGTTGTCGAGACGATCAGACGCATGACAGTCTGCACGGCTACGGTCGGATACAACGACTACACTGTGTGGCTTTTCGCTTGCCCGCGGCCGGGGGTTCTTGCTATCACGTTACCTGGAACCGGGGGTCGAGCATGCCGGCGAGAATGAAGAGCACCACCGCGGTCCTCGTGGTGGACATGATCAACGACTTCGTCCTCAAGGGGGCGCCGCTCGAGGTGCCGCGCGCGAGGGGGATCATCGGGCATCTGAAAAAGCGGCTCGCCCGCGCCTCGCGCGACCGGGTTCCCATCATCTACGTCTGCGACAGGCACCGCAAGGACGACCCGGAGTTCGGCGTCTGGCCGCGGCACGCCGTGAACGGGTCCCCGGGCTCGGAGGTGGTCGCGGAACTCAAGCCCCGGAGCCGGGACTATATCGTCGACAAGATCACCTACTCGGCGTTCTTCCGCACGAAGCTCGAGAAGCTCTTGAAGAAGCTCGGGACCAGGAAGCTCGTCATCACCGGCGTATGCACGGAGGTCGGCGTGCTCTACACCGCGGCGGACGCGTATATGCGCGGTTTCCAGGTCGAGGTCCCCGAGGAGTGCGTCGCCGGCCTCTCCGAGGGCGACCACCGCTTCGCCCTCCGCCAGATCGCCAAGGTCCTCAAGCCCTGCCAGGGGTAGCATGCGCCGTACGCTATAAGCTATACGCGCTACGCAAATACGCCATCCGTGTATTCCGAGCTTGCAGCGTACAGATGGAATCAGCACGTCAGGTGGAAGGCGCCGACAGCCCCCGGGTCGTCGGCGCGCCTGTTGTACTCCTCGACCGCGGCGGCCGTCCGCAGGGCGACGAGGCGGATCCCCCGTTTCGCGAGGTAACGCCCGGTCTCGGCCGGCACGCGCAGCATCCCGAGCGCGCCGCGCCCGAGGACGAGGGTGGAGGGGGAGGCAGCGGCGACGTCGCGAAGATCCTCGGGCAGGAGCGAGTGCCCGTTCCTGCGCCGCCACCCCGAAACGACGCGGTCGCGGAAGACGATGACGTCGCGGGCGTAGGCCTCGCCGCCGATCACGATCTCCCCGAACCGGTACCTGTCGATCCTCATTGTTTTCGCCACGGGTTTGCGCGGATCGGCACGGACAGGGAGATCCATTTCGAGGCGTGCGGATCGGTGCCCACCCGTGCGAATCCGCGGCCAAAAACCGCTACGCGAACACCCCGTCGATCCTCGCGCCGCAGTCGGGGCAGGCGCCGTTCCTGAGGCGGTTCTCGCGCACCTGGAACCCCCGTCGCGCGATGAGCGCGGCGCCGCAGGCGTGGCAGGAGGTGTTTCCGCTCTCGTCGCCCGGCACGTTTCCGCCGTACACGTAACGAAGTCCCGCCTCCCTCCCGATGCGGCAGGCGCGCCGGATGGAGTCGACCGGCGTGGGCGGGAGGTTCGCCATCCGGTAGGTAGGGTAAAAGGCGCTCACGTGCCACGGGATCCCCGGGTCCACGGAGGCGAGGAAACGGGCGATCGCGGTCAGCTCCTCGTCCGAGTCGTTCTCCGTCGGGATGACGAGCGTCGTCACCTCGACCCAGATCCCCTTCTCGCGCATCAGGCGGATGTTCCGCTTCACCGGCTCGATCCCCGCGCCCGTACGGCGGCGGGTCCGCTCCTTGTCGAACCCCTTCAAATCCACGTTGGCTGCGTCGAGGACGGGGGCGAGCAGCTCGATCGCCTCGGGCGTCATATAGCCGTTCGTGACGAAGCTGTTCCGTATTCCGCCCCGCTTCGCCAGCGCCGCCGTGTCGAGGGCGTACTCGATGAAGACGGTCGGTTCCGTGTAGGTGTAGGAGATGCTCGCGCAGCCGTGACGCGCGGCGAGGGCGACGATCTCCCGGCAGGGGAGCGCCTCCCCCTCGATCTCGCCGTCGCGGTCGCGCGGGAGCTGGGCGATCTGCCAGTTCTGGCAGTGCAGGCAGCGGAAGTTGCAGCCGACCGTGGCGACGGAGAATGCGCTGCTCCCGGGGAGGAAATGGAAGAACGGCTTCTTCTCGATCGGATCCACGGCCGCGGAGACCGCCCGCTCGTAGACGAGGGTGAAGAGGGTCCCGCCCCGGTTCTCGCGCACGCAGCACAGCCCCCGCTTCCCGTCGGCGATACGGCACCTGAACTCGCAGAGGAAGCAGTCCACCGCTCCCCCCTCCGCCTTCCGCCACAGCATCGCCTCTTTCATGACGCGATCCCTTATGATGGTGTTCGACACAATCCGCGAACATCCGCGGCAAAAACCTCACCCCTTCACGCAGATCATCGGCTTCAGGCGGGCGACCTTCCGGTTCACCCCGGCCCCCTCCATCGCGTCCACGACCTCCCGCACATCCTTGTAGGCCCCGGGCGCCTCCTCGGCGACGCCGGCGAGATTGTGCGCCTTCACGACGATCCCCCGCGCGCCCAACTCCCCGACGACCCGCCCCCCGCGGTAGTCGCGCGTCGCCTGGGTGCGCGACTTCAGCCGCCCCGCGCCGTGGACCGCGCTCCCGAACGTCTCCGCCATCCCCTTCTCGGTGCCCACGAGGATGTAGGAGCAGGTCCCCATCGTGCCCCCGACGAGCACCGGCTGCCCGACGCCCCGGTACGCCGCGGGCAGCCCTGGGTTTCCGGCCGGGAACGCCCTCGTGGCCCCTTTCCGGTGGACGAGGACCATCTTCTCCGCCCCCCCCACGCGGTGGCGCTCGAGCTTGGCGGTGTTGTGCCCGACGTCGTAGAGCACGCGGATCGACGCGGGGTCGAGGCCGAAGACCCGGGCGAAGGCGAGGCGCGTTAGGTGGGAGATCGCCTGCCGGTTGGCGAAGGCGCAGTTGATGCCGCAGAAGACCGCGGAGAGGTAGTCGCGACCCTCGGGGCTGTCGATGGGGGCGCAGACGAGCTCCTGCTCGGGCACGGGGAGGTCGTAGTGCCGGCTCGCGGCCCTGAGCTTCGGCAGGTAATCGGTCCCGATCTGGTGCCCGAGCGCCCGGCTGCCCGTGTGGATGGCGACGAGGACCGTGCCGGGCCCGATGCCGAACGCACCCGCGGCGCCTTCGTCGTACACCTCGTCCACGTACTGCACCTCCAGGTAATGGTTCCCGGAGCCGAGCGTGCCGACCTGGCGGAACTGCCGCTCCTTCGCCCGGTCGCTCACCCGCGCGGGGTTGGCGCCCGCGACGCAGCCCCGCTCCTCGATATACTCCAGATCCGCCTCCGTCCCGTAGCCGCGGCGCACGGGGAACTCCGCGCCGCTCCGCAGCACGTCGTCGATCTCGCGGCGGTTCAGGCGGAACTCCCCCTCCGAGCCGAGGCCCGCCGGGACCCCACGGTACAGCTCCTCCGCGAGTTCCGCCTTCTTCCTCTCGACCTGTTCCCGGTCGATCGGCGCCGCGAGCGCCCGGACGCCGCAGTTGCAGTCGAATCCGACCCCCGCCACTGAGACGACGCCCTCCTCTATGTCGAAGGCGGCGACGCCGCCGATCGGGAACCCGTAGCCGGGGTGGACGTCGGCCATCGCGAGGGAGTGGTTCAAGATGCCCGGCAGGCAGGCGACGTTTCGCACCTGGAGGAGGGCGTTCCACTCGCGCGCCTTCGGCTGGTCGGCGAGGAGGTGGTCGATGATCGCGCGGGTGCCGTAGATCCTCCCCGGGACGCGCATCCTTCCGGTTTTGGGGATCTCCCAGACGAACTCTTCGATCCGCCTCAGTTCGACGCGCTCAGGCATGGTCGCGCCCCCTCGCCCGGTCGATCGCCTCCGCCAGCGCCTCCGGCTCGGGCGAGCCGACGCAGAACCTGCGCCCCGTGTCGAGCTCGATCTCGACCACGGCGGTCCCCGTCCCGCGGAACATCCAGCCGCGGGGGATCCACCGGACGCCCCAGCCGAAGTACCAGGGCACCTCCATCGGCCTGACGTACCGGATCGACCTGAGCGGGATCGTCTTCTTCGGCCAGCCGAAACCGAACCGCGCCTTCAGCGCGTCCTCCGCGATCTCGACCGTGAGCGTGGAGAAGAGGGCCAGGACCGCCGCGAGCAGGACGATCACCGCCGCCGGCCCCCAGCCGCCCCCGTACGCCCACATCAGGTTGCCGAGGACGATGATGCCCGCCCCCGCGGCGCCCACGATGACGCTGCACGCCTCCGTCTTCCGGTAATGGACGACCATCGCGGCCTCCTCTCGTCACCCTGTTCCCGGACGATTGCCTTCCGCGTGGGTGCGCGGATCGAGACGACGTGCGCCGCGGCGCCGTGCCGGTGCCCGGCGGCGGATACTTCGCGACGGCTCGGTCACAGGTCGAGGACGACGCGGGCGAGGTACCCGCCGTTTCGCCTCTCCACCCGGAGGCCGAGGTACGAGGCGCCCTTCACCTCCGTGCCGAGCCTGCCCGCGAGCGCCTCCGGCGGCGCCCCCTCCGCCTCCGCCTCCAGCATGAATCCCGCCCCCCCCGCGCGGCCGATGTGCGCCACCTCGCAACGCGTGAAGAGCAGGCCGAGGAGCCCCTGGCGCGAGAGCAACTCGTTGAGGAACTCGACGAGAAGCTCCTCGAGGGACTGCGCCCGCGCCTCGATCCTGACGCGCCGCCCCGGCGCCGGCGTTTCGGCTCCGCGCACCATCAGGCCGAGCATCGCCGCCGCCGCTCCGGCGAACGCCTCCTCGAGGGTCTTCCCGCTCCCCTCGATCGCCGCGTCGCCGACGTGCTCGAGGTACCGGTAGGGCATAGGTCCCGCCTCCAGGCGGCTGCGACAACGAGGCATCGTGCGGCGGGGTGTCGCCGACCCTCGCGAATCTCCACGGATACACAATCCTTCCTCGATCCGCGCAGATCCGCCTCCGCCCGTGTCGATCCGTGCCGACCATCTGTCCGCGTTCGTCCCCGCCGGCGGACAGGCGCGCCAGCTCCGCGGCGACAACGCGATCTCAGCGATGCGTCGGCACCGCGTCCCGCCAGTCAAACGACCTCCGGTGCAGCGGGCAGGGGCCGTGTTCCCTGAGCGCCCGCAGATGCTCATCGGTGCCGTAGCCTTTGTGGCGTCTGAAGCCGTACGCCGGATAGTCGGCATCGAGGGCGCACATCAGGGCGTCGCGGTAGACCTTCGCGACGATGGAGGCCGCCGCGATGGAGAAGACGGTCGCATCGCCTCCGACGATCGCCTCCTGGGGGATGCCGATGCCGGAGATGACGCGCGCATCCACGAGGACGTGCTGGACGCGGAGGGAGAGGCCGAGGATGGCCAGGCGCATCGCCTTGATCGACGCCCGGCGGATGTTCAAACGGTCGATCTCCTCGACGTCGACGGAGCCGATGCCGACGGCGAGCGCGGCGCCCCTGATGCGCGTGTCGAGCGCGACGCGGCGCGCGTGGTCGAGGCGCTTGGAGTCCCTGACGCCCTCGATGCGCACGCCGGGAGGGAAGACCACGGCGGCGGCGACGACGGGGCCCGCGAACGGCCCCACGCCGACCTCGTCCACCCCGGCGACGTAGGAGACTCCGCGGGCCCAGAGGGTCTTTTCGCGTTCGAGCATCGCCTCGATGCGCCGGGTCTCGTTCTCCCGCGCGGCGGCGCGGTTCCGTATCGCCGCGGCGATTCGGCGGACCCCCGCGCGCGGGTCGCGGTCGAGGAGGAGGAGCGTCTCCGCGGAGGGGGACTCTCCGCCGCGGAGGAACCTCGTCTCCAGGTCGCGGATCGAGAGCTTCGCGATCTCGGACACGATCCCCTCCCGCTGCCGGGCGGACCCTTGGTGCGGGCGCCGCGTCGGCCGCGTCCGCCGCATGCCCGTTACGCCCCGAACTTGGCCAGTTTGCGCGCGTGTGCGAGCAGGATCGGCATCAGGGCGACCGACGGCCGGAGCCCCAGCGCCCCCGCCGCGCAGTGGCGTTCCGTGAACCGCGCCGCCCCGGCGGGCCGGGAGAACGGCGAGTGGATGAGCAGCGGCACCGGGTGCCACGAATGCATCGCGAGGCGTGCGGGCGTCGAGTGGTCCGCCGTGACGGCGAGCACGTCCGGCTTCAGGGCCAGAATCGCGGGGAGCATCGCGTCGAGCTCCTCGACCGCCGCCACCTTCGCCCGGAAGTCGCCGTCCTCCCCGCGGCTGTCGGTCTTCTTGAAGTGCAGGTAGAAGAAGGTGTGGGCGTCGAAGTTCCCGGCGAGCGCGTCGAGATCCTCGGCCGCGCTCGCGGTGTGCGGCCCCACCGTCATCCCGACGAGCCGGGCGAGGCCGCGATACATCGGGTACTGCGCGACCGCGAACGCGTCGAGCCCGTACCGGTCGGCCATCGTCGGGAGCGGCTCGTGCTTCGCGAACCCGCGGAGGAGGAGCATGTTCCCGTTCTTCTCCCCCGCGAGGAGTTGCGCGGCGCGCGCGACGAGCTCGTTCACGATCGATGCGGTTTTCTCCGCCGCGGGCGCGCAGGCGCGCGCGGGGAGGGGGGGGACGCCGAGCTCCTGCGGATCGGTGTCGTGGATCTCGCCGGAGAGCCCGTCCCCCCTGAGGACGAGCAGCCCCCGATGCTCCTTCACCGTCTCGATGAAAAGCTCGCAGCCCTCGGGGGCCTTGAGGCCGGCGCGCAGCAGCCCCACGAGCCGCCGGTTCTCCTCGGTGCTGGGGCGTCCGGCGCGCCGGTCGACGAGGTTCCCGCCGCCGTCGACGGTGGCGAAGTTGAACCGCGCCGCGACGTCGCGCCCGGTGAGCGGGAAGTCGATGCCGAGCCCCTCGAGGACGCCGCGGCCGATGTTGTACCGCACCGGGTCGTAGCCGAAGAGGGCGAGGTGCGCGGGGCCGCTGCCGGGGGTGACGCCGGGCCCCACCGGTTCGAGGAGGCCGAGGGAGGAGACGGGGGCGAGGAGGTCGAGGTTGGGCGTGCCCGCCTCCTCGAGTTCCGTGAGGCCCACGTGTTTCGCCGGAAGTCCCCCGAGCCCGTCCGCGACGACGAGCACGATCCTGCTCCCCGTCTTCTCGACCAGGCCCCCGATCAGTCCCGCGTAGTCCCCGTTCATCGATCCCCCCCCTGTGCCGTCCGGTCCATAGTCTAGCACACGACCGGGGCGAGGTACACGGGGAGGAGGAGCCGGGTGCCCGGGGTTTTTACGGGGGGAGGCGCGCGCGCGCGGGCCGCGCCCCCGGCGTCACGGAACGACGGCGAACGGGGTGTGCGCGAGGTTGCTCGTGCGCGAGGCGCCGTCCAGCGGGCCGGCGCCGGGGGCGGTGAGCACGGCGTACCAGGCGTACGGGCCGGAGGGGAGGGACTCGGTCACTGGAAATGCGCCGACCTGCGCGTCCATGTCGTCCGTCACGCCGAGACCCGTCGCGATGGGAACGGGGGACGGCGACCATCGCCCCCCCGGCGCGAGAAAGAAGAGCCGGCCGCCGGGGAGGAGCGCGGCGACGTAGCCGTCGCAGACGGTATGCGCGGATTGCGCGCCGGCCCCGACGATCGCGGAGAGTTCCAGCCGCCCGCCGGGGGAAAACGCGTTCCCGTTCAGCACGAGGGAGACGGAGTGAAGATCCGGGTCCGTCACGGGGGGCGGCTCCACGGTTCCGGGGGAGAGCGTCCTGTACAGGTTCAGCCTGCCGGAGGTACGGACCATTCCCCGGAGTGGAGCGAGCGTTTCCGCGCCGTCGAGTATCTCCGATATGATCTCCGTGTTGCTCGCGCCGGGGGTGCGGGCCCAGGCCAGGGCCGCCGCGCCGGAGACGTGCGGGGCCGCCATGGAGGTGCCGCTCATCAGCCTGTATCCCCCTCCCGGCACGGTGGAAAGTATCTCGTCGCCGGGGGCGGCGATGTCCACCGACTGCGGGCCCCAGCACGAGAACCAGGCGAGGTTTCCGTTCCGGTCCGTGGCGGCGACGGAGATCACGTTCGGGGACGGGGAGCTCGACGGGTAGATGGGGGCGGCGTCGTTGTCGCTCGAGGAGTTCCCGGCGGCCGCCACGACGATCGCCCCCGCCGCATCCGCCGCGCGTATCGCATCCTCGAGCGCCTGCGAATACACATTCAGTCCCCACGAGCAGGAGATCACCCGCGCCCCGGCCTTCGCCGCGTAGTCGATCGCCTGCACCGCTCCTCCCAGCGACCCGGCGCCGTCCGGTCCCATGAAGCGGAGCGGAATGAGGCGCGCCTTCCAGCCGACGCCCGTCACCCCGCGGCCGTTGTCGCCCGCCGCCCCGATGATCCCCGCGACGTGGGTTCCGTGGCCGTATGCGTCCCCGGGGGCGTTGTCGCCGGAGAAGAAGTCCCATCCCCGCACGTCGTCGACGAAACCGTTGCCGTCGTCGTCGATCCCGTTTCCGGGGACCTCGCCGGGGTTCGTCCAGATGTTGGCGGCGAGGTCCTCGTGCTCGTAGTCGATGCCGGAATCGACGACCGCCACGGGGACCTCCCCGCCGGTGAGGATCTCCCACGCGGCCCGGGCGTCTATGTCGCCGCGCCCGTCAGCCTCCGCGAGGGCGTAGAGTTCCCCGAAGAGCGGGTCGTCGGGGATCTTCTCGGCATGGATGATGTAGTTGGGCTCGGCGTACTCCACGAGGTCGGGCGCCTCCGCGCGGAGCTCCGCGGCGGCCTCCTCCTCGGTCAGGCCGGCGGGAATCGGCATGCGCCAGAGGCCGCCTCTCGAGACGCGGGCGGCGGAACTCTTCCGGACGGCTGCCGAGCGCGCGGGGAGCGCGGCGGGGGACGCGGCGGCGCGCATCTTCACGAGGATCTCCCCCGCAACGCGGGGGCAGCGGTCGGCTGCGGACATCCCGGCGCTTGTCCGGGGTAGGGCGGGGGAGGGGAGGAGGCAGATGCAGCCGGCGAAGGCCCCCGCAAACAACCGGATGACGGTGTCGAAATGCCGGGCAATTCTCTTCCGGCAGGGTACGGCGTGGACGAGCGTAGGCGCAACCATGATCGCACTCTTACCCCTGGCAGCTGACTGCCGTATTCGGGAATTAGCCCGAACGTAGGCTCTGAAGCTTTGCGTCCGGCCCGTGCTTCAAGGCCGGTCGGGGTGTTACCCCGTCCCACCCTTTCGGATGGGTTGCCTTTTTCAGGGGACGAGCCCGATCGCACGTCAGGAGCGCCCCCCGAGCCAAAGACCGTTATGTTGTATCGATCGGTTTCGAGCGTGCCGCTCGTATCCCTCCCGTTCAATCCACTTGAAAGTTACCTGCAATGTGACGGTCCGTCAAGGGCACCGGGGATTTTCGGAACCTTCGGAATCAGAGGGCGACGAAGCATGATTCGGGGCGGAGGATTGGGGGGCGTGCGGGTGGAAATGGCGCACGGGCCGCGGGAGGGCGCGGAAGAAGAACCGGGACGGCGTCTCGCGGCATGCCTGCGGCGGCACGAACGCCGGATTTCGCGTCTCTTCGCGCCCTCCCGCGGCCTCGTCGCGCAACGTGGACAGACGGGTCCCGGCGCGAAGCTTCCGCCTGTCCGGTGAAGCCGCACGGGCACGCGCAGCGAGGATCCGCGCCGGGAGGCTGCGCGCTTACACGGGCGCGGGGTGGAAGCGGCGGGGAGAGGGAGGCGGGAACTTCTCTGCACGGTCAGCGGGGAGACGCTCTGGAATGCAGGGCATTCCGTTGCCGCGATCTCCCCGTTGCCGTGCCATCACGCCGTCCGTCTAGGGTACCAGACGCACGGTCGTTATGTCGAAGCCCAGAACGTCCTTTTCGTCGGGCGGGACGCCCGCCGGCATGATCCTGAGCGCCACTGCGTAGTTGCCGAACGCGGTGCACGCGGTGTGCGTGAAGAGGACGCCGCACCAGTAGTCCTGGATGAATATCCCGCTGTAGTACGGAACGAACCCCTTCAGGATGATATTGCCGTACAGCACGGAGTAGATCGTCCCGCCCGGAGCCCTGACCAGCAGGTACAGGTCGAACGGGTTGTCCTGGACCATTGCCTTGAGCGGCAGGCAGGCGGAGACGGTGATCGTATCCCCCGGATGCGCCTCATAGGTTGACAGGTTCATTGTCATCCTGTCGCACACGCAGATCCGTGGCGTTGGCGTGGGTGTAATGACCACGAACGGCGTGGTCGTAGGCCAGGGTGTCGGTGTGGGGGTCAGTGTCGGCGTCTGTGTGGGCGTGTTGGTCGGCGTGTTCGTGGGCGTGTTGGTCGGCGTTTGTGTCGGCGTCTCGGTGGGCGTCTCCGTGGGCGTGGGCGTGATCGTCGGCGTCTCGGTGGGCGTCTCCGTGGGCGTGGGCGTGATCGTCGGCGTCTCGGTGGGCGTGACGGTCGGCGTACTGGTCGGACAGAGCACTCCGGTCGGCTCGGAGGCGCTGTTGTTGCTCGGGTCGGGGTCAGCCGTAAGGGCGGAGACGCTCGCATTATTGCACAGGTCTTCGGTCCCGTCGCACGGGCCTGTTCCGCCTGCACCGGTTGTCGAAGCCGAGGGAAGCACATCGACGGTGATGGATATGGCCGCGGTCTCGCCGGGAAGCATGAAGCCCAGATCGAAGGTGAGTGTCTGCCCGACCTGGTCGACCGGGGAGGGGACCGCACTGACGAACGAAGTGTCGGGATCCAGCGTGTCGGTGACCGTGACCTGGTTCGCGACGGTGTCCGCGGAATTGTTGGTGACCTCCACGGTATAGGTGAATCGATCCCCGCAGTAGACCGGGTCGCGGTCGTCGCTCTTGACGATCGAGAGGTCCGCGTTGGAGGTAATGAACTCCTGCACCCTTTGGACCGGGACCGTCTGGCTCCCCGTGCTGATGGCCGCTCCGCTGCCCGAAACGGCGCTGATCAGGCGCGATGGGACGTTGCCGGAAACCTTCGGGGGGAACGGCATGGGGTTCGCGAGGACGAGCCATATCTCGACCACGACCTCGTCGCCGTCGTCGAGCCCGCTGATACCGAACGTCCCCTGGATCTCGTCCGCGGTGGTGAGCCACGAGTACGAGTCCACCTTCTCGTCCCCGTCGAGGTTCAGATTCGCCCCGTCGCTCGTGTCCACGAACGCGCACAGGACCCCGTACGCCGCGTCGTAGCCGAACGGGGCGCCCGATGTCATCTCCGTATTCCACCCCGCGACGAATGATATAGCCCCTCCGTCCGCCGCGGTGTCTCCCGACACGCGGATCAGGATCTCGAACGGAACGATCTGGCCGAGGCCGAGCGTGGCCGGAGCGAGCGACTCGATCGACTGTTTCGGGTAGCCGAACGTCGCCTCATCGACCCCTTGCCCCGGGGGCGGGTCGATCGGGTCCTCCGCCGTCCCCTGCGAGCCGGAGGGCGCCGGGCAGACGATCTCCGAGGGGAGGAGCTTCATGTAATCCTCCGGTTCGGCCGCGCTGAAGTTGAGGGCGTAGGAGACGTTGGCATCGATCGAGAGCGCCAGGTTGGCGTAGTCGACCGCCTCGTCGGCCTGCGCGCCGAGTATCACCTCCTGCTCGGCGGGGGCCGCCTCCCCGAACTCCGGGGTGCCGGAGTACTCCTGCACAATCATGTAATCTCCGCCCTGAAGCGCGGGGAACACCAGGGTCCCATCCGGGCCGGTGGTCGCCGCGCCCACCTGTTCCCAGGCGCCCGATTGCAGCCCGTGCAGGGAGAAGACGCCGAGCTCGAGGGGCGGCTCCTCCTCGTCGCGCACGCCGTTCCCGTTCAGATCCCCGTACGAGTTCACCAAAATCGCCGAGGAACCGCCGTTCTCCTGCGGTTGCAGCGGCGGCGGGGCGAGCAGCAGGACCGTCGCCGCGGCCAAGGCGAGGCGGATATCCAGCCGCCTTGCATCTCGGGCAAATCGTTTCATTTTCATGCGCTTCCCCCGTCGTTGGCTTCAATCGCGGCGCGCGCCTTAATCCTCCGGCGTGACCCGCAGTATTTCCCCGATCGTCGTCAGTCCCTCGAACGCCTTTTCCAGGCCGACCATGCGGAGCGTCTTCATCCCGTCGCGCACGGCGGCGCGCTTGATTTCGTTCGCCGGCACCCGGGCGGAGATGAGGGCGCTGATGGCGTCATCCACCGTCAGCGCCTCGATGAGCGCGAACCTTCCGCTGAAGCCGGTGTGCATGCAGGCGGGGCAGCCGGCCCCCTCGCGCAGGGAGGGCGTCCCCGCGACGTTTGAGCGGGGACCGACCATGCCGCCAAGCTCATCCTCGGATACGTGCGCCTCCCGGCCGCACTTGGCGCAGATCCTCCGCGCGAGCCGCTGCGCCGCCACGAAGCGCAGGGACGAGGAGAGCAGGTACGGCTCCACCCCCATATCGATGAGCCGCGTGATCGCGCCCGCGGCGTCGTTCGTGTGCAGCGTGGAGAAGACGAGGTGGCCGGTAAGGGCCGCCTTGACGGCGATCTCCGCGGTCTCGTAATCCCTGATCTCCCCGATCATGATGACGTTGGGGTCCTGTCGGAGGATCGACCGGAGCCCCGCGGCGAAGGTGAGCCCTATTTCCGGGCGGGCCGCGACCTGGTTGATTCCCTCGATCTCGTACTCGATCGGGTCCACCACCGTCACGATGTTGATCCCCGGCTTGTTGATCTCCCGGAGCGCCATATAGAGGGATGTCGATTTCCCGCTTCCGGTGGGCCCGGTCATGATGATCATCCCGTGCGGCGCGCTGGCCGCGCGGCGGAACTCCTCGAGCCCGCGCGCATGGAAGCCGAGCGTATCAAGAGAGAACCCCTTGAGCGCCAGGGTGTCGAGCACGCGGATGACGATCTTTTCGCCGTAGCCCGTCGGGAGGCACGATACCCTGAAGTCGATCTCCCGCCCCTCCACCTGGGCCCGGAACCTTCCGTCCTGCGGGCGCCGACGCTCGGCGATATCCATCTCGGACATCACCTTGATCCGCGAGACGATCGCGTTGTGCATCTGAAACGGCGGCGGCGACTCCTCCTGGAGCACGCCGTCGACGCGGAACCGGAGGCTGGTCGTTTTGCTCTGGGGCTCGATATGGATGTCGCTCGCCCGCACCATCACCGCGTGTCGCAGCATGCAGTTGACCGTCCGGATGACGGAGGAGCTCCCCGATGCCGCCAGAACCTCGTTGAGGTCGATCTCCTGCGGCTGGCGCGCGGCAAAGGAGATGCCCGGCACCGGATCGAGCGCCTCCCCGGCGATTTCCTCGATTGCCACCTTGAACGAGTAGAACGCCTCGAACCTCTGGCAGAAGTCGTCATGGGTGCAGAGCACCGGGGCGATATCGAGGCCGGTGATCTCGTGTATGTCGTCGGCCGCCAGGATGTTGAACGGGTCCACCATCGCCAGGGTGAGCCGCCGGCGCATCGCCGCGATCGCCAGCACCTGATAGCGCATCGCGATGTGCCGCGGGATAAGGGGCACAACGTCGGGGACAGGCGTGAAGCGGTTGAGATCGAGCGGGGGGATGCCGATACGGCTCGCGCAATCGGCGGGAGGGGGGAGCTCCCCGCTTCCCGCGGCGGGGTTGTGCGCTGTCTGTGTCCACGCTCGCGCCGCGCCGTAGTTCGCGGCGAGCGCAGCATCCAGCTCATCCGGGGCGGAGTAGAAACAGAGGATCGTGCCTCCCGCAAGCCTCTGCATAACGGCAAGGACGGCATCGTCCAGATCGCAGTCGCTTGCCACCGTCACGACCGAGCCGTGCCGATCGATCGGCATCACGCGGTGTTGCCGCGCAAACGATTCCGGTATGACGCTGAGAAGCGCGACATTGACCTCGATCCGGGAGAGGGGGAGATACGGGTATCGGTACTGGCAGGCGATAGTTGGCCCGGGCAGTCTGGGAGCGATGAACGATGCGACACGTGAGGTTCCCCGGGGCTGTAATTCCCTGCGCATGTCCATGGACGCGCCCCCTCTGCGTGGCACCGAAGCCGTGCCACGACCTGCATGTCTGGAATCGCATACGCTGTGCCAGAATGGCGATCAGACTCATGATGGACGCAACTCCTACCGGGGGAAAAAGTAGCGGATTAAACCTTCGGCGATACCGCCGTGTTGCGGTACGGCATTGAGACACAAGTTGTCTCACCAGGTGTTTCACGGCGTCGATGACCGGACACGGCGACAACGCGATATCCGGATACCCTTTTCAAGGTGGGGCATGCGGCGGCGTTCACGGGGAAGGCGGAGGAGGGCGGTCCATGACGCTGAGCCGGGTCTCCGCGACCTTCGAGATCTCTCCGCGGCCCTGCTCTTCGCGGGAAAAGGAAACAGTGGCGAGGCCTCGGCATACGCGGCGGGGCCGGCGGGGCCTCGGCATCACAAGAACGCGGCGGTGCGCTTGAACGCGACGCCGACCCCCTTGCTGATATCATCCGCGTGCCGGAGGGTGATCGTGGTCTCACGCACCACCCGAGCACGGATATGGTGAATCGTCTCCACACTCGTCCACTGCCGGAAGTAGATGTCCAACACATTCCCCGGGGTGTACGCGTTTTGGCAGATGAGGAGCGCGCCCCCAGGGGACACGTTCACGGTGAACGTTGATTCGGTCACGCGCTCGCCCCTACGATCCTTGCCGCTGGCGACGACCGGGAGGTAGATGTTGTGGCGCTCGAACCTGCGCCGCTCCTCTCCCCCGGGGTTCGTATCCATCCCCGCTGCCCTTCCCGTATCCGGTGGCATCGCGAACGCTCCTTAGACCTCGGGTACAGCAAGCCATGTGCCAAAACTCAATTCGTGCTGTAATATTCTGCCGCCCAATGAATACCGTGGTGGAAAGATCGCCCCCCGATCGGTGCGGCGTCAGCGCGGTGAGACAGTTTGTGTATCATACGGTCTCATCGGACGGATGGGGACGGCGAGGGAGGGGGGGGCGGATTCAGCGGGACGGAAGAGCCGGCGGACGGCGGCTTACACCGCTCTTCTTTTTTGGGCCGACATCCATGCGGGCGAGGCGGCGGTACAGCGTCGCGCGACTGATGCCGAGGAGCTGGGCAGCCCGGATGCGGTTTCCTTCCACCATCTGAAGCGTGTCCAGGATATCCCGGCTTCCGCCCGAAGCGCGACCGCGCCTGCCCACGATCTCCGGGGGGAGATCGGAGGGCTGGATCGCGGCGTTTCGTGACCTGATGACGGCGTACTCCATGGCGCTTTTCAGCTCGCGGACGTTTCCGGGCCAGCCGTAGTCGAAGATAAGGCGCATGGCGTCCTCGCTCACCTCCCGCACGTTCTTGCCGCTCGCGACGCAGCACGCGCTCAAGAATCCACCCACGAGGAGGGGGATATCGCCGCGGTGCTCGCGCAGGGGGGGGAGGCTGATCCTGGCAACGCGTATCCGGTAGAGGAGATCGGAGCGAAAGGCGCCCTCCTTCTCCATGCGGGTCAGGTCGCGGTTTGTCGCGGCGATGAGCCGGACGTCGACCCTTCGCGGTTTCGATTCCCCGAGGCGCACGATTTCCTTCAACTCGATTGCGCGCAGCAGGTTCGACTGGAGCGCGGGCGGGATGTCGCCGATTTCGTCGAGGAAGAGCGTTCCGCCCGCCGCGGCCTCGAAGAAACCCTGGTGGTCTTCGATGGCCCCCGTGAACGCCCCGTGACGGTGGCCGAAGAGCTGGCTGGCGAGGAGGGGCTCCACCAGTCCGGCGCAGTTCACGGCGATGAACGGCTTCTCCCGGCGGGGGCTCGCGGAGTGGAGCGCCCGTGCGACCAGGTCCTTCCCCGTGCCCGTCTCCCCTTCGATGAGGACGGTCCAGTCGACCTTGGCCATCTCCTCTATCTGGCGGTAGATCCTTCGCATGGCGTCGCTGCGGCCGACCAGGTCATGGAACCGATCCTGCTTGCCGAGTTCGCTGCGGAGCTGCCGGGCCTCGGTCACATCGTAGAAGTAGAAGATCTTGCGTTTGCCGTCGCGGGGATCATCGCACACCTCGACCTCGAACCAGTAATGCCGGCTGCCGGGCGCCGCCGTCCGGACCGACACCCGCGAGCGCTCCCCGGGCGGCCGCGCGCACATGGCCTTGAGCTCCTCCGCCTCGCTCTTGGAGAATCGGAACAGCCGCTCCCAATGCCGCCCCAGCGCGTTGTCCCGGCTCACGCGGAAATACTCCTCGCCGGCGTGGCTCAGGAAGACGATCCGGCCGCCGCCGTCGGTCATGGCGATCGGCATGCGGAACTGGTCCAGAACCGCGATGACGTTGCCGTGGCTCTTCTCGATCTGGGCGAGCGCGTCGCTCAGTTTCGCCTCCGCCTGTCCCCGCTCCAGCGCGTAGCGCATGCAGCGGCGGAGCGTCCTCCCGTCCACCTGGTCCTTGACGAGGTAATCCTGGGCCCCCGCCTTGACCGCCTCCACCGCGAGAAGCTCGTCGTCCATACAGGTCAGGACCACGATCGGCACGCCCCCCGCGCGGCCCTTGAGCTCGCTGAATCTCTCGAGGCGGCGGTTGTCCGGGAGACTCAGGTCGAGGAGGACGAGCCCGACCCCCCCCTCGCCGATGCGCGCGAGCCCTTCCGAGAGACAGGCCGCGCGCACGACCTCGAACGGGGGGCCGTCCGTGTCGAAGCACATCCCCTCGATCAGGTCCGCCTCCGCCCGGTTGTCCTCGATCAGGAGGACCGTGGTCGCTTCCGACATGCAGCCCCTTTCGATCGCCCCCCCGTCTTCCGGCGCGCGCCCGAAAGGCCGTTGGCCCCCATCTTGACGGCGTACATCGCCGCGTCCGCGCGCCTGAGCATCTCCTCCAGCGAGCACGGTTTCCCGGGCTCGCAGTGCATCGCCCCGACGCTCATCGTCAGGCGTAACCCGCGTTTCTGCCGCTCGTTGCGGGCGCTGATCCTGTCGTGCAGGCGCTCGATCAGGTCGTCGGGAGGCGCCGCGGCGGTGCCCATCGCGAGGACCGTGAACTCGTCCCCGCCGATCCGCGCAATGATGTCCGATTCACGGAAGGTCGACTTGAGGATCCGCGCGATTTCGATGAGCGCGCGGTCCCCCGCCGCGTGCCCGAAGCCGTCGTTGATCCGTTTCAGATTGTCGACGTCCGCGAAGATCATGGAGAGCCCCTGTTTAAGCCGCCGCTCCATCCGCACCTGCTGCATCGCGAGCGCCGAAAACCCCCTCCGGTTGTAGAGGCCGGTCAGGTCGTCCCGTATGGAGAGCGACTGCACTCTCTGCTGAAGCTTATGCCGCTCTATCGAATAATGGACAGAGCGCCGGAGGATATGGCGGTTCATGTCGGCTTTCGAGATGTAATCCTGGGCGCCCTCGTGCAGCGCTTTCGTCGCGTTCTCCTCCTCGGCGCAGTTCGTGAGAATCACCATCGGAAGGTCGGGGTGGCGGGCCCGCATCGCGCGGTACGTATCGAGTCCACTCGAGTCTGGAAGCATCAGGTCGAGTATCACGAGGTCGATCCCCCCCTCGTCGAGGCGCGCCAGGGCTTCCGCGAGGAGCGGCGTGCACTCCACACGGTATCGCAGGTCGTTGGCGTAGTCCTCCGGCCCGCTCTCTTCGTCGGAGAAAAGCTTCGCGATGAGGGCTGCCTGGGCCTCGTCGTCCTCGACGAGAAGAAGCCGAATTCGGGTATCCCTATCGTCCTTCATCAGAACCCCCGTGCGCGGCTCCCGCGCCGTTCCCGGCGGGCGGCTCCGCAACGGCATCGCCCGCCTTCCTGTCGGGTATCGTGAAGCGGAACGATGCGCCCCTTCCCTCCGCCGACTCGACCCAGACACGGCCGCCGTGCGACTCGACGATCTTCTTTACGATGGCGAGCCCCAGCCCCGTCCCGTGCCGGTTCCCGCCGGCTCGCGGCCGCTCCATGGGGGCGAAGATCCGTTCGAGGTCCGCCGCCGAAACGCCGATTCCGTTGTCGCGGACGGAAAAGATCCACTCTCGCTTCCCTCTCCGGGAGGATATCCGGATCCGCAGCGGCTTCGACCCGTGGTTGTTCAGGGCGTTCGACACGAGATTCTGAAAGACCTGGACTATCTGGGAGGGGACGGCGATCACCGTCGGCAATTTCTCCACCGTCACCTGCGCGTCGAGCGCGCTGACCGCTCCCCGGAGGTTCGCGAGCGTGGCCTGCACGATCTTGCCGCAATCGACCGGGCCGGCGGGTTTCCTCCGCGTCCCGATCCGCGAGTAGGTGAGGAGATCGCAGATGAGCGCATGCATCCTGTCGATCGCCCCCATGCAGGGGGTGAGGAAGTTCGCGAGGGAGGGGGCTGCCGACGCGCTCAGGTTCTCCTTCAAGAGGTTCAGGTAGCCGGAGAGGGTGTTCAGCGGAGACAGGAGGTCGTGCGAGGCGATGCCCGCGAACTGATCGAGGTCGCGATTTGAGGCCCGCAGGCTCTCCGTCATGCGGCGCAGCTCGTCCCGCTCCCGCTCGATCGCGGAAAGTTCGACGCCGGAACCTCGGTACCCCTCGAAGTTCCCGCTCTCGTCGAGGATGGGGAAGGCGTTGATCGAGAGAACCGTCTCGCGGCGATCCTTGCGGACGAAGACCATCCGGGATTCTTGGAGGCGCTTCCCGGCCGCGAAGGCGTTCCGCGCCTCCGCATCCCCGGGGGAGAGCAGGTCGTGAATGTGCATTGTGCCCAGAAATTCTTCGGGCGCATACCCCACCAGCCTCTTGCTGACGGCGTTGGAGTAGGTGAGGCGCCGTGCGGCGTCAGTTTCCCACACCCATTCGCTTGTGAGCTCTGCGAGCCGCTCGAACCGCCGCGCGGCGGACCTCGTCTCCTCCTCTATCCGCTTTCGCTCCGAGATGTCCCTGACGATCGCAATGACGCACTTGAGCCCCCCCACCTCCGCGGGGGACCTGCGCGCATCCACGAAGATTCTCCGCCCGTCCTTGCGGAGCATCTCCGTTTCACGGCATGCGGTCTCGGTCCGGGACCGGGCCGGCGGCCGCGCGGCCTCCTCCCTCGGCACGAGGTCGCGCACCCGCATCGATAGGAGCTCTTCCCGGCTGTAGCCGAGGAGGGCGGAGGCGGTGTGATTGGCCTCCAGGATTTCCCCCTCCGCGGACTCGATGAAAATGGCGTCTTTCACGCGTTCGAAGACGACCCTGAATCGCTGCTCTCTTCCCTTCAACGCCTCCTCGAACCGCTTCTGCGCGGTGATGTCCCGGCCGATCCAGACGCTCCCGATCCAGTTCCCGGAGAAGTCCAGGAGTCGGGTGCCGATGACGCTGAGCACCCGCGGTTTGCGCGGCGGGGCGGAGAGGGTGATCCGTCCCCATCACTGCTTCCCTCTCTCGAGCGTGCGTGACGCCGACGGGGGGATGGGGCGCTCCCCCCGCAGGGCAGGCAGTGTCGCCACGTTCTTCCCGATGATGAGGGCCCGCGTGAGGCCGAACAGGCGCTCGGCCGATGCATTCAGGTCGCGGATCGTGCCGTCAAGCGCGGTGACGAGGACCCCCGAGTCCATCGTGTCGAAAACGGATGATTCGTCCCCGGACGGCTTCTTGTCCGGGAACTGCTTCGCGCATGCGAGCATGTAGTTCTCGAGGTGGAGCTGCACGATGGTGGAGCTGACGGATACGCGGACCAATCCCCCGTCCTTCCTGCGGATCACCCCCTCCCGCAGAAGCGTTTCGGTGTCCCTGCGGGCATTGATCTCGCGGGCGTAGCTCCAGGAGGCGGAGACGGTCGGGTCTATGTCGGCGACGGAGAGGCGGAGAAACTCCCGCCGGGTATAGCCGGAGACGAGGCAGGTGGTTTCGTTGACATCCAGGAACCTGCCCGAGTGGGGATCGATGACAGACGCGCAGCCACGCGTCTGGGCGCAGAGCCGATGGAGGGCCCGAGACTCCCGCTCCCGGCCGCGATCACCCTCCGCCGACACCTCTGCGGGAGCGCATCCGTGACCTTCAATTGCCCCGACCAATCGGCGGAGCGGCATTGGAGCATCCCTCTGCAAGCCCAGTCCGATACGTCCCGTCGAGGGCACGAACGATCCCTTCGCCTCTCCGGTTCCTGGCCCCGGGTGCACCGGTCGCCCTTCACGAAAAACCTATAGAAGAGCACTCGACAGCAAAATGCTTCTCACTCTCAATTAAAGCAAATAGTCATGCCTCCTAAAAGCAAATTATTCATGCCTCCGGGGGAACCGCCATTGGGGCATTCCACCAGTTATTGACTCATTCCCACAGGGGGGATGCGCGGGATGGAAAGCGGTACGGGGCGCGGACGGCGGGGGGGGCGTCCTGCAGCGCGAGGGAGGTGGGGGGATGACGCGGAAGCAGGCGATGAACGGCACGACGTGGAACAGGGTCGCATCGAACGGGCGTTCAGGATGTTCCAGGACCGGCTGGTGAAGGAGATGAGGCTGCGCGGCGTCTCGGACGATCGAGGAGGCGAACAGGTTCCTCGACTGGTATCTGCCCCGGTACAACAAGAGGTTCAGCGTCGCTCCGCAAGAGGCGGCGGACCTTCACAAGCCCGTCCCCGCGGATGTCGATCTTTGGAGCGTCCTGTCGGTGAAGACGGTCCGCGCGCTCCGCAACGACTTCACCATCGCCCACGACCGGAAGCTGTATCAGATACAGGATCGCGTGCGCGCCAGGACGCGTACAGTCGAGGAGCGGCTCGACGGCTCGATGGCGATCACGCACAGGAGGCGGGCGCTGAGGTTCAGGGAGATTGCCGCAAGGCCGGAACGGACGAGACAACCTGCGGCCGGATCGTCGAAGCCGGCGCAGGCGCACGTTCCTCCCGCGGATCATCCATGGCGCGGACATATGCTGCCCGGCGGCTGGCGTGTGGCCTCATCGCGCCGGGATGGCGCATCCCGGGACAATACGGCCGGGCAGAGACGAGCGAAGAACGGAGCGGACCGACAAGTTTTTCGGTTCGGCCCCCTAGGGGGCCAAGGGAAGATGCACTCTCCACGGAGTGAATCTCAAAACCGGACATTTTAACTTTGCTAGAAATAGGACATTTTAGCTTTGCTATTACAACGGCGACGTTTGTGCTTGCCGGCGCGTGCGCGCTTTACTAAAATCCGCTTCTTTACCGGCGACCGCGGGGCGTGTGCCCCCCCCGATTGAAAGGGGAGCTTCTCATGTCGTTCGACAGGAAGATCGATTCGACGCTTCGGGCGAAGCTCGGGGCCGCCGACTACAACCGGCTCGCGGCGATTTCCAACACCCGCCTCCATCGCTTCGTGGCGGATGCGATAGCCCTGTGCGATCCGGAAACCGTCGTCGTGCCGGACGACTCCTCCGCCAGCCTCGCGCAGACGAGGCGCAGGGCGGTCGAGGCGGGCGAGGAGACCCCGCTCGCGGTTGACGGGCACACCGTGCATTTCGACGGGATGCAGGATCAGGGGCGCGACCGGGAGGCCACGAGGTACCTCGTGCCCCCGGGCGATGTCCTCTCGCCCTCCCTCAAACAGATCGGGCGCGAGGAGGGGCTCGCGGAGGTGAATGATCTCCTCCGCGGGGCGATGCGCGGGCGCGCGATGATCGTCCGGTTCCTCTCGCTCGGGCCCTCCGGCTCGGCGTTCGGCATCCCATGCGTCGAGATCACCGACTCATGGTATGTCTCCCACTCGCTTGACCTGCTCTACCGCCAGGGGTACGAGCAGTTCAAGCGGCTCGGCGCGAAGGCGGAGTTCTTCGCGACGCTCCACTCCGCGGGGAGATTGGATGAGAGGATGGTCAGCGCGGAGCCGGCGAAGAAGCGCATCTACATCGACTACTCGACCGACACCGTCTACAGCGTCAACACGCAATATGCCGGGAACACCGTCGGCCTCAAGAAGCTCGCCCTCCGGCTCGCCGTCCGCCGGGCGGATCGCGAGGGGTGGCTCGCCGAGCATATGCTGCTGATGGGCGTCCGCGGGCCCGGGGGGAGGAAGACGTACCTGGCGGGGGCGTTTCCCAGCGCCTGCGGGAAGACCTCGACGGCGATGCTCCCCGGGGAGACGATCCTGGGGGACGACATCGCGTACTTCCGCGCGATCAGGGGTGTGTGTCGGGCGGTCAACGCCGAATCGGGCATCTTCGGCATCATCCAGAACGTCACCGCGAAGGACGATCCGGCGATCTGGGAGGTGCTCACGAAGCCCGGGGAGGTCATCTTCTCCAATGTCCTCGTCAACGGCGGCACGCCGTACTGGCTCGGGATGGGTCGGGAGATCCCGAATGAGGGCGTCAATTATTCCGGCCCCTGGCGCAGGGGGACGCGGGACGCCGCCGGCGCGGAGATCCCCCCCGCCCACAAGAACGCCCGCTACGCCGTGGCGCTCAGGGCGCTCTCGAACTGCGATGCCGCCCTCGACGACCCGGCGGGCGTCGAACTGCGCGGAATCATGTACGGGGGGCGCGACGCGAAATCGTACGTCCCGGTCCAGCAGGGATTCGACTGGGAGCACGGTATCGTCGCATACGGAGCGGCGCTTGAGACCGAGACGACGTTCGCCATCATCGGGCAGGAGGGTATCTCCGAGATCAACCTGATGAGCATCCAGGACTTCGTATCCATACCGCTCGGCCGGTACGTGCGCAACAACCTCGAGTTCGGGAAGAAGCTGACGCGGCCGCCCGCCGTCTTCGGCGTGAACTACTTCCTGCGCGACCGGGAGGGGCGGTTCACCAACGGGGTTCGCGACAAGCGCGTCTGGGTGAAGTGGATGGAACTGCGGGTGCACGGGGAGGCGGACGCGCTGCGCACGCCCACCGGGTGGATCCCCTGCCTCTCGGACCTCCAGCGGCTGTTCCCCTCCGTGACCGGCCAAGAGTACACCGCCGAAGCGTACCGGGCGCAGTTCACCCTGCGTGTGCCGGAGAACCTCGCCAAGATGGACCGGGTCGAGAGGTTCTACCGGGAGCACGTCGCGGACACGCCGCCGGAGGTGTACCGCGTCCTCGCGGGGCAGCGGGAGCGTCTGCTCGAGGCGCAGGAGCGTTTCGGCGACTACATCAGCCCCGAGGCGTGGCGGTAGCGCGTGGGGGTGGGGTCAGCAGCAGGTGGGGTCAGCGGGTGGGGTCAGGCCCTTATTTATTAGTTTAGCTGCGCTAAACTAATAAATAAGGGCCTGACCCCATGCTGTTTCTAAACTAATAAATAAGGACCTGACCCCACTGACCCCACGCTGTTTCGCCGCGTGGATCTCGGCAACCGAATCGGTGCCTTTTCTGCGTGCTGCGGCTCCCTTCCCTTCCGCCCTACTGCACGATCACGTTCTGCACGCTCGCGTACCCCTCGATCGGCATGAGCGGGTCGAGGTTCGCCGGGCAGAGCTCGACGACTATCGTGTACTCCCCCGCGATGCCGGGCGGGATCGTCAGGTTCAGCAGTGGCCCCGTGTACACGGCGGGGAGGCCCGGGATGTCCTGGACGAGCGGCTCGGTGCCCTCCCTGAGCGCCGTCGGGTTGCCGAAGGTGAACGACCACGCCGAGGCGCCGGGGCCGAAGATGCAGCCCCACGCGTCGAATGCCTGCGCGAGCGGCTGCACCTCCACGTCCACAGTGAAGACGTCCCCGGCCGCGAGCGAGGTGCCGCTGAGCGTCACGACGAGGCCCTGCGGGACGGGCGGGGCGACGACGTAGCGCTCGGAGGTGGTGAGGGCGTTGTTGTCATTCCACCGCCGCCCCCCGAAGACCCACATCTCCCCGCCGTCGGTCGCCGGCACGAACGCGGCCGCGTGATCGCGCCGCGCCTCGACGAGGGACGGGAAGGTGGACCAGCTGTTGTCGGTGATCCGGTAGACGAAGCAGTTCGCCCACTCCGAAGGGAACTGCCCGCCCCCCGCGACGACGATCCGCCCGGCGAGCGGGTGCACGGCGTCCGGAGAGAAGCCGAACGCGCGCCCCTCGCATACGGCGGTCGGGAGATCGCGCACCGACGCGTCGTCCCAGCCCGCGGCAACGTTCGATAGGTTGAGGCGTTCGCATCTCGATGACGCCGTCAGGACCTTCGGCACGCCTGTGTAGCGCGCCCCTCCGATCGCGTACGCATAGCCGTTCACCACGGCGGTTTGTATGAACCCCCGCGCCTGGGAGAGGTTCACGCCTGGCTCCGACCAGCGGTTACCGGGCGCGAGCGAGGGGTCGAAGACGTAGGTCGACGAGAACTCCGACTGGTCGGTGGAGCGCGTCCCGCCGAAGACGTAGAGCTTGTTCCCGTGCGCGACCACCCCCCCGGGAATGCGCTGCACGGCGGGCCAATCGTCAGCTGGGAGACTCACGGCGGTGTTGGTCGCGGGGTAGTATACCTGCACCGCGTGCGTGTAGGAAGCGTCGCCGAGCCGGCCGCCGACGAGGTAGATCCCCTTGCCGGTCGAGTCCTCGAGGATGTTGAGCGTGTAGTTCGAGACGGGGAAGGGGAGATTGGCGCCGGTGTCCGCGTAAACGCCGGTGTCGGGGTCAAAACTCCAGACGGAACCGTCGGTCGAAGCGTCGGCGAGGCGCCCGCCCAGGAAATAGACGAGGCCCGTGTCGGGGAAATAGATCCCGTCGAACCGCTTGAAGGCGAACGACGTGTCGGGTCCGTAGTCCCACCGCTGGGCGGCGGCGGGTGCCGCGAGGGCGGCGGCAAACGCGACGGCCAGGGCGACGAGGAAGAGACGCGTGCTCATGGGTGCCTCCCGTGGTTGGCCGGGGCGAACCGCTCCCTCCCCGGCACCTGCCTTTCGCGCGCAGGTACGTTCCGCTCCGCCCGGAAAACGCGGGCGGCCCTTCCCGATCTCCCGAGTCGCGCCGCGTCCGTCGTGGATCCCGAGCCCGGCCTCGCGCTCCTACGGTCGCTTCCGCCGTCAACGGGGCACGAAGACAACGAAATGGCGTTTCGAAATCGCACGAAGACGTGCCGGCGCGGGCGGCGCTACTGCTCTATCCCCTTCCGCGCCTTCACCCCTTTCCGGTAGTAGTGCTTTACCTCGCGCATCTCGGTGACGAGATCCGCCCGCTTCTTTAATGACGGGTGCGCACCGCGGCCCGTGATGACGAGCTCGACGCGGGTCGGCTTGAGGTCGGCGAGGCGGAGAAGCGCCGAGACGGGAAAGAGACCGATCCGCGCCGCGACCGCCGCCTCGTCGAGCACGACGAGGTCGTATGTGCCGGAGGCGATCGCCTTCTCGGCTGCCTTCAGCCCGCGATGCGCGGCGGCGACGTCCGCCAGGGACGGCTTCCCCCGCACGAAGCACGCCCGCCCGAACTTCTTCACGGTGACCGCGGGGCGGAGAAGGGCGAGTGCCCGGTCCTCGGAGTACGCGCGCCCCTTCATGAAGCAGGCGATGAAGACGCGCATCCCCGCGCCAGCCGCGCGCAGGGCGAGGCCGAGGGCGGCGGTGGTCTTCCCCTTGCCGTTCCCCGTGTAGAGCTGGATGTACCCTCTCATGCGGCATTCCTCAGCGGGAGCAGTGTAACACATTCGCCCCATAGTCCAGAGATAGCCCAGACGCAATAGATATCATCTTGGCGTTCAATAAGATATATCCCAAAATTTTGGCAAGAAATTGCCCGGCGTTGCGGGGCGGACCCTTGCCGGAATATTTGGAATACATCATTTTGCGCCAGAGCAGGTTGCCCAGTACGTCTGCGTGGGGTATCTGACTGTCACGTTCTCCGAGTCCACGTACCCGGGGATCGCGTCCCCGGCGCCCAAGGGCCTGATTCCCGCGGGGACGAGGCCGACGATGACCTGGTACGTCCCCGCAGCGCCCGAGGGGATGGCGGGCATGTCGAGGAGCCGCCCCGTGTGGCGCACGTTGCCCATGCACATCGGCCACGGGGTGTCGGCGAGCTGGCCGTGCGCCCACGACGCCGCGATCACGATGCACAGGATGCGTCTCATCCCTATGCTCTTCCTTTTGCGCGCGCACCGTCCGGCCCGCATTCCACCCGGAGGGAATGCAGGCGGCACCGATCCCCGCGAGGGGCTGTGCGCGGGCTTCGACGGATGGCCCTCGCGGAATCGAGAATACTCGCGCTAACCGCGCTGCGCATATGCATGCACATCTTGAAGTCTGCCCCTTGTGCCGTATCCCTGTCAATCACCTGCGGGGGGAGATTTTTAGGGCCCTTTGGGCCACTCGACCTGATACGGCCGGCCGGGGAAATCGCCGCCTGCGCAATTCCCATCGCATTGCGCTGAAGATTGTTAAGGTATATCCGCACGCGAATCTCGCCGCAAACGCCTCTCACCGCGAGGGGTAGGTTTGAGGTTTTGCCTCAAACCGGCCGAAATCGCCGCGTCTCGATGATGCAGTAGATCTCGTTTGATGCCCGGACGTGACCGACCATCGTTCCGCCGACGACGGCGAGCGTCGCGGAGCCGTCCTCGGATTTCGGTATCCGTCCGGATCAGACGACCCCGCCGGAAGCGGCGAACCCGCTCTGATCGACGACGGCGAGCAGCGAGATCTCATCGAAGAGATTGAGTTCGAGAAATTGCGGCGTGGACAACGGGTTGCGGAACGGGGAGAGGTCGGGGACGACCGCGCGCGCGGGACAACGCGCTTCCCCCCTTCCCCGGCCTGTGCTATGGTAGACACGTTTTCGGATGGGATCAAGCCGCCGCCGCGCGCGAGATGCCGATGAAAGCCCCGGATTCCCCGACCTGCTGCATACGCGCGCTCGTATCCGTTTGCGCGACAACGCTCCTCTGCGTTCCCGCCTCCGCCCGCCCGGGGGATACCGTCAGGGACATCCTCTTCGCCCGGGGCATCGCCGCGTACGATGCGGGCCGCTACGACGAGGCGGCGCGGGCGTTTCGCGAGATTCTCAGCTCCGCCCCAACCGACGCGGAGTCGCGCCGCGCCCTCGCCCTCTCCCTCTCGGGCGCGGGGGATTTCGGGGAGGGCGTGCGCCTTCTCCGGGAGCTTCACCGCGAGCGGCCGGACGATTTCGAGACGGGGGCCGAGCTGTGCCTCGCCCTCGCCCTCGCCGGAGATTTCGGCGAGACGGAGGATCTCCTGCGCGGCCTCGACGCGCGGGCCGGCGACGGCGCGCGCCGGGCGGAAATCTCCTTCCTCCGGGGGGTGCTCGCCGGCGAACGGGGAAACCACGCCGAGGCGCTGACGCTCCTCGCGGACGCGGCGGCCTCGGATGCGGCGGCCGCGTCCCGCGCCCGCTACTACCGCGGCGTGTACCTCGCGCGCTCTGGCGACCGGGATGCGGCGCGACGCGAACTGGCGATGCTCGGCGAACGCGCGCCCACGGCGGCGATCGGGAGAATGGCGGGGAGGGACGCGGACCTTCTCGCCCGTCCGCCGGATGAGAAACAGTGGGGCGGCAAGGTCACCGCGCGCTACGAGTACGACGACAACGTGATGCTCGCCCCCGACAACGAGCAGCTCCTCGGCGTCTCGGGGAGCGGCGACTGGCGCTTCCTGACGACGTTCGAACTCGACGCCCCCGCGCTCGCCCGGGGTCCGTTCGAGCTCGACACCCGTTACGCGTTCGTCCAGTCGGTGCACAACCGGCTCGGCGACTTCAACCTCCATGGCCACGTCGGGGACGCGTGGGTCAGGTACCGCGGGTCCCGGGCCACGCCGTTCCTGGGCTACGAGTACGCCTACTACCTCCTCGACGACTGCAGGCAGAGCTATCTCCGCGGCAACCGCCTGTTCGGGGGACTCGACATCCCCGTTGCCTCGCGCGCCTTCTACCGCCTGACGTACACCTGCAGTCTTGACGACTACATGCTCCCGTACGGCCCCTCCGAGGACGACTGGGACACCGAGCCGGCCAACGCCGTCTCCCTCGAGCAGTACCTTTTCCTGGGGAGGGAGCGGAAGGCGTTCTGGCGGACGGCGCTCCGCTACGACCACAACAACGCCCGCGGCGACAACTTCTACTACCACGGCGGGGCGCTCGCCGGGGAGCTCTACGTCCCGCTCGGGCGCGGCTTCGCGGCGGATCTCGAGGCCGGGTACCTCGTGTACGACTACACGCGGAACGCGGACAACCGGGCCGACCAGCGGCTCGATCTGAACGCCGACCTCCGGAAGAACCTTTTCGGGGACACCGATCTTGTCTTCAGCTACGCCTTTATCCGGAACATGTCGAACGTGTCGCTGTACCAGTTCAGCCGGAACATCTACTCGCTGATATTGGAGACGCGGTTCTGATCCCGCGCGTCGCGCGGGGGCCGCCTGTGGTACAATGCGGAGAGACGGTACCGATAGCCCGGAGAAGACCCGTATGCGCACGATGGCGAGGGTGGTGTGCATCCTGGCGGTGGCCTGCGCCGCGCGGGCGCATGCCGCCGAGGGCGGGTGCGGCACGGTGGTGGCGATCAGCGGGGAGGTTCTGGCGACGCCGCCCGGGACGTTCCTTAGGATCGGCGACACCGTACAGGAGGGGACGGTCGTCGAGACGGGACCCGGCGCGGCGGTGAAGCTCGTCTTCGACCGGGCGCTGCTGAGCATCGGCGGGGGCACGAGGATGGAGCTCTCGAGATACTACTTCGCGGATGAGAAGGGGGTGCTCGAGACGCTCATCCGGCTCGTGAGGGGGATCATCCGTACGCAGATCGGGCCGGGACTCGGACCCGAGTCGTCGTTCCAGATCGCCACCTGGAACACCATCGCCGGCGTGAAGGGGACCGATTTCTCCGTCGAGGCCGAGGAGGGGACGTTCAGCGCCTGCTACGTCTTCGAGGGCGAGGTCGAGCTCGTCTGCTCCTCCGGCGACCGGCGCATCCTTTCGGCGGGCGAGATGGGGCGCGTGGAGGGGGCCGGCGGCGCGATCACGGCGAAACCGATTTCCCCGGGCCTGCAGGCCCAGAAGCAGGTGACGCTGCGCGAGGCGCCGCGGAGCGGGGCGCTCTCCGGGGGCGCCCGCGCGAAGGCCCTTGCGGCGTCGGCGGCGCCCGGCTCCTTGGCGGCGCCGCCCGCGGGAATCGCGCAGAACCCGCAGGTGAACGTCGTCGGGAACCAGCCGATCAATCCGAAGAATCTTTCGGTGCCCGCCGTGCCGGGCCAGGCGCCCCCCGTTCCGCGCCCGCCCGCTCCGCCGGGGCCGCCGGGGCCGTCCGTGCCGCCGGAACGGCCGGAAGGGCTCCCGTTCTAGCGATGAGACGGGCGCTTGCGTTCCGCTGCGTCACGATCGCCCTCGCCGTCTCCGCCGTGTTCATCGCGCTCCTCGCGGTGCGGACCCCCTTCCTCGAACAGCTCAATCTGCGCCTTCTCGACATCAAGTTCCGCCTCCGCGGCACGTCGCCCTCCGGCGGCGGCGTCGTGCTCGTGGTCGTCGACAGCGAGAGCCTCGCGAGGGTCGGGAGGTGGCCCTGGCCCCGCACGGTTCTCGCGCGCCTCGTCCGGGAGATCTTTCGCTGTACCCCGCGGGCGGTCGGGCTCGACATCATCTTCGCGGGGAACCCGCCGGGCGGCAGCCCGCGCGACCCGTCGGAGGATCGGGAGCTCGTCGACGCGCTCGGGCGGCCGGGCGGGGTGGTGCTCTCCACGCACTTCGCCTTGTCCCGCGAGGAGGGGGGGTTCCAGCCGCAGCGCGACTTCGAATCGGTGCTGGAGACGATTCGGAGCGGGAGGATCGAAAGCGTCCTGCAGACGGGAATCCCGACGGACCAGTCGTTCGTCCTGCAGGCCTACGGGGCGGAGGCAAGCGGGCCGGAATTCCAGGCGGCCGCGGGGAGGAGCGGGTTCTACAACGCGCTCGCGCACGCCGACGGCTCCATCCGGCAGATCCCGCTCGTGATCCGCGCGCAGGGCGACTACTACCAGAGCTTCGCGGTCGCCGTCCTCAAGGCGGCCGTCGGGGAGGGGGTCACGCAGCTCGTCATGGACGGTCCCGCCGTGCGCGAGCTCAAGGTGGGGCCGGTCCGCATCCCCTGCGACGAGCAGGGGCTCTACCTCGTGAACTACTACACCGCGCGGAAAGGTTTTCCCGTGATCCCCGCCTGGAGGATCCTGGCAGGGGAGTTCGAGCCGGAGGAGCTCGAGGGGAAGATCGCCCTCGTGGGCGGAACCGCCCCCGGGAGCTTCGAGCTCAGGGTGAGCCCGTTCAACCCGGTCACCGCGAGCATCGACATCCAGGCCACGATCGTGGACAACGCCCTGACGGGGCGTTTCATCGGCCAGAGGATATTCGGCCCGTCGCTCACCGCGGCGGTCCTCGTGGCCTTCACCCTCCTCGCGGGCATCGCGGTGCCGTTCGCGCGGAAACCGTGGCAGGAGGCCTGCGCGGCGTCGTTGCTGCTGGGCGCCTACCTCGCGTGCGACTACCTCTGCTTCGTCCGTCTCCATCGAAACCTCTCCACCTTCTACCCCCTCGCCTCGATCCTCTCCGCTTCGCTCGCGGCGGGGCGCTACCTGTCCCGCGCGAGGGAGCGGTGGCACGAGCTCCAGAGGAGGACGGCCCTGGACCTGAGCGAGGTGTTGAACCGGATGGGAGACCCACGGGGACTCCCGGACAAGATCGTGGCGGCGTTCGTCGAGATCACGGGGGCGTCCCGGGGGCTGCTCGCGGCGCCGTCGGGGGACGGGCACGCCGTGGAGGCCGCGCGGGGGATCGATCGCCGGATCTGGGAGGGGGACGGGTTCGGGGAGGCGCGGAAGGCGATCGCGCGGGCCCTCCGGGACGGGCCGATTTCGATCGAGACGAGCCCCCGCGGCGGTGTCCGCTGGAGCGTCTGCGTGCCGCTCGCGGGCAAGGGGAGCCCGCGCGGCGCGGTGTACCTCGACGGCGTTTCGTCGCCGCCGCCGTTCGGGTTCGACGCGGGCGTGCTCGCCACCTTCGCCAATCAGGCCGCCATCGCGCTGGAGAATGCCGCCCTGTACGCGCGGCTTCGGGAGGAGGAGGAGACGCTGCGGCGTGAGAACCTGTACCTCAGGAAGGAGATCGAGGCCGCGCCGCGCCCGGCCTATATGATCGGCAACAGCGCCTCGATACGCCGGGTCTACGCGCTGATCCACAAGGCCGCCGAGTCGTCCATCTCGGTCCTCATCCAGGGGGAGACCGGGACCGGCAAGGAGCTGATCGCGCGCGCGATCCACTTCACCGGCGCGCGCAAGGACGCGATCTTCGTCGCGCAGAACTGCGGCGCGCTCCCCGCGTCGCTCCTCGAGAGCGAGCTCTTCGGCCACGTCAAGGGCGCGTTCACCGGCGCCGTGCGGGACAAGAAGGGGCTCTTCGAGGCCGCCGACGGGGGGACAATCTTCCTCGACGAGGTGGGCGACATGCCCGCGGAGCTGCAGGTCAAGCTCCTGCGGGTGCTCCAGGAGGGGGTCATCCGGCCGGTCGGGGGGGTGGGGGAGAGACGGGTCGACCTGCGGGTCGTCTCCGCAACGAACAAGGACCTCGCCGCGGAGGTTAAGGAGGGCCGGTTCCGCGAGGACCTCTACTACCGCCTCAACGCCTTCACCATCCACGCCCCCCCGCTGCGGGAGCGCGCGGACGACATCCCCGCCCTCGTGGCGCACTTCATCGCGCAGGCGACCGCGCGGCTCGGCAAGAAGGTCGCCGGGATAAGCCGGGAGGCGATGGAGCGGCTCGCGGCGTACCCGTTCCCCGGCAACGTGCGGGAGCTCGAGAACGAGATCGAGAAGGGCGTGCTTCTCATCCCCGAGGGGGGGATGATCGACACGGACGCGCTCTCCGAGAAGTTCTCCGCCGCGCGCCCCGCGGGCGCCGCGCCGGCGTTCTCGCCGGAGCAGATGCGCTTCGACCAGGCGGTCGCCGCGGTGCAGCGGGAGTGGATCGCGCACGCCTTGAAGAAGCACGGCGGCAACAAGACGAAGGCCGCCGAGGAGCTCGGAATGGACCGCAAGACGCTCAACGCCATGATCGAGCGGCTCGGCCTGTAGCGCCTTCTCTCCGCGCCGGGTCCTTCCGGCGTTTTCGTCCCCTATCGTTGTCTGCTCGTCCCGTCTCCGGGTATCCCGTCCCAGTCTTTGTGCGGAGATATTCCCCGCCCTTTCCGGGAAAAATTACCCGCCGGCGCCATTTTGTCATCTGCGTGTCGCTGGAAGTCACTCAAGGCGGTCAGCGCAACCTGCTGCACTTGAATGTGTAAGGCGAGTATTTCCTTTTCTTTGCGGAGACTGTTCCTTATGGCATCCGAATTGCATGTGTCTACCCGTGGCCCGAAAAGAGAATCCCTCTTTCACGAGACCGCAGCACGATCTGAACGGACGGGCTGAAGAAGCGAACGCGGCATGGACGGCGCTCTTTTGGCGGATGCCGAAAAGGATCGTCGTGGCGCATGCAGCCGCAAGGGAGGAGTCGATGGGTCGGATACGGATCTCTGTCGTCGTGGCGGCGTGCGCGGTATGCGCCGCGATGTCCTTCGGAATCTCCGAGGCCCAAAATCTCGAGATCTACTGCGTCGCAGTGGGCCTCGACGTCAGCGGTACCTGGCACCAGGGGGATTCGACGCTGGTGATATCGCCGGCCGGGAAACGCGTCCTCATCGACGGAGGACTGGGGGGGAGCGGGGGATCGGACTCGGTGCTCGCCTTGTTCAATCGGATCAGCCTGGGCGGTCTGGACTACATGGTCGCCACGCACTGGGACATGGATCACTCTCAGGGGCTCGACAACATCGCCACGCACAACTCGAATCAGTACATGCCGACCATCGCGGTGTACGATCTGGGAGACAGCGGCGGCGGAACGACGTACGACAACGTATTCGGCGCGTTGAGGAGTACCCCTGCCGCGGGGTCGTTCATAAACCTGGGCGGTGGATGCACGATGCGTTTCGTGACCGTCGACGGCCAGATCGAGGGCGGCGATTACCTGGATCCCGGCACTGACGCGAACGCAAGATCCATCGGTGTGCTGATCAGCTACGGGGGATTCGACTACCTCTCGCTGGGGGATCTGCCTTCCGAATGGGAGGATCTGCTCGGCGAGTATCTCGCCGCCCAGGGATGGGGGATAGATATCCTGCACGTGAGTCACCACGGTGCCAACACCTGTTCCAGCCACGACTTCCTGGCGCGGATCCTTCCCGAATTCGGGGTGATCTCCTGCGGGAACAACAACAAATACGGGCACCCCCACCAGTACGCGATCAATCGTCTGAACGGACTGACGAACAGCGGGCTGGGGGTCTTCTGGCCCCCGTACGCCCCGATGACGAAGATCTACGCCCTCGAGGATGGCGATCCGGGCGCCGGGACCGCCTCGAACGTCACTGTCGTGGGCGCCGGGCACGACACGGATCCGACGCTGCAGGGCAGCCTCAAGATCACGGTGTCTAATCCGGGCTGCTCGTATCTGTTCACGAACGAGGGGCCCAATACATTCCAGGTACAGGACGGCCCCTATCCCGTGGACGACGACTTCGGCGGCTGCCCCCCGGTTCCCACTCCCACACCCTCGCCGGCGCCCTGCACGGTGCTGGCCGAGGAGCAGTTCGAAGGCGCCTGGCCGCCCAGCGGAGGATGGCAGGCGGGAAATACCACGTTGAGCTCCTCCATCTCCCATAGCGGTTCGCGCAGCGTCCTGATCAACGGGAACACCGAGTTCCTGATCACCCCGTATCTCGACGATCCGGGCATGCTGGTCTACTGGATCCGCTCGGCTGCCGGGCTCACCAACTTCAATGTGGAGTACTCCAAGACCGGATTGTCCGGGTCGTGGATCCCGCTGCCCGGTTCCCCGACGACGACCAATTATTTCGGCGCCTTCGCGCAGGAGACGTTCAACCTCTCCGGCTATCCCGACTGCTTCGTCAAATTTTCCCGGGCCGACAGCAAAACATACTACCTGGACGATCTGATGGTGACCTGTGTCCAGGCATTCACGTCCACGCCCACCATCACCCTCACGCCGACGATCACGCCGACGCCGACGATCACGCCGACGCCCACCGGAACACCCGCTCCGGGAGGCGCGGGGGTGGTCATCAATCAGGTATGTCCGTTCTCCTCGCAGGGCGAGTACGTGGAACTCTACAACAACGGGGGCACGGCGGTGAACCTCGACGGCTGGACGCTTAACGTGTATACGAACGATTATACGTTCGGCGTTTCCGACGTGATCCAGGCGCAAGGGTACTTCCTGATAGCCGATAGCGATCCTGTCGCCGGTGTTACCCCGGACGCCCTCTGCGGCATCAATATCACCGACAACGGCGCGTCCAGCTACGTACAGCTTCTGGACGCATCCGGGACGACGATGGACACGGTGGGATGGGCGTCCGCGTCACTCTACGAGGGGACAATCCTCGGCACCCTCGGGAGCGGCAAGGCATGGGCGCGGACGACGGACGGCGTGGATACGGACGACAATCTAAACGACTTCACGCAGATCGTTCCGTATCCGAACAACAGCGCGAGCAGTTCCTCCACCGCGACGCCCACGGAGACGCCGACTCAAACGCCCACCATCACGCCCACACCCACGGAAACGCCGACTCAAACGCCCACGATAACCCCGACGCCTACGGAGACACCTACAGAAACGCCCACGATAACCCCGACGCCCACGGAAACGCCGACTCAAACGCCCACGATAACCCCGACACCCACCCGGACGCCGACGCCGACCCCCACGCCGGTTTTGTGCACGTGCGAAAGCTTCGAAACGGGCTTCCCGCCGTCGGGATGGGCGGAGTCCCACTGTGTCTTGACCCATGCGTACGCGTCCGACGGCTCATGCAGCGTCCTCCTCGAAAAAGGGGCCATCCTGATCACCGACCCGGTTGCCTCGGGGAGTTCCATTACGTTCCGACTGTTCGCGAAGGCATTGCCGTACGATACGGCGGCCTGCAAATTCATCGTCGAATATTCGCCTTCCTCCAGCGGACCGTGGACCGCGTTCCCCGGATCGCCGGTTACCGGGTCGTGCCTCAGCGGATTCATAAAGGTGGCCGGGACGCTTCCGAGCACGCCGGGGTCCGTGTACGTACGCTTCCGGCCCGGCAACAAAAAGTCGTACTATCTCGACCTGGTATGCGTGAGCGGCGATCCCTGGCCGGGCAAGGACCATGTCGGCAAGCCCCTCGCGGTGGTCCATCGCGTCCATTTCTCGGTGACGCCCACTCCGGCCGCGAAGAGAGCGGTCGTGCGTGCAATAGGCGCTTCGCTGAAGTAGGTCAGGACGGGGGAGATCAGCGTCGGCCGAAAGAAGCTCAAAGACAATGGTCGGCGGGCGAGGGAATGTAGAGGCGCCCTCCTCCCGCATCCGCGGCGGTGCGAGAGGAGACGGACGCTGGTCTTCGCCGAAGGATGCGGGATTGAGGCAGGAGCCTCTCGCGAAAGATCGACACGATACGCGAGGAGCGTAGTGGGCTCACAAGGCATGAGTGTTTCTGTGTTTCATGGGGGCGGAGCCGCGTGCTCCGAGAGGTGGCAACGGACAGTGATGCATGAAAGGGAGGCCGGCACGATGACAACCGGATCAGGACGGAGAACGCGGAGCTGTTTCGCGCACCTGCTCGGGGGCATAGCGATCATTGCGCTGCTCATACTGTCCACTGGAAACGCATCCGCCGCTGACGGTGAGTTGGTTTGGGCAAAGCGCGCCGGCGGGACGAGTGGGGATCGATGCTATGGCATCAGTTCTTTTTCAGACGGTTCAAGCGTCGTGACGGGATCTATCATTGGCACCGCTGTATTCGGGGCGGGTGAGGCAAACGAGACGACGCTCATCTCGGCTGGTTCTATCGACATATTTAGTGCGAGATACAACGCGAATGGGACGCTTGACTGGGCGAAGCGCGCCGGCGGGACGGGTCAAGATTACGGCACCGGCATCAGTACCTTATCAGATGGTTCAAGCGTCGTGACAGGGTATTTCAACGGCACCGCCGTATTCGGCGCGGGTGAGCCGGACGAGACGACGCTCGTCTCGGCTGGTTCTTGCGACATATTTGTTGCGAGATACAACGCGAATGGGACGCTTGCCTGGGCGACGCGCGCCGGCGGGACGGATACCGATCAAGGCTACGGCATCAGTGCCTTTCCTAACGGGACAAGCGTCGTAACGGGGAGGTTCAAAGGCACCGCCGTGTTCGGTGTGGGTGAGCCGAATGAAACGACGCTTGTCGCGGCTGGTTATTACGACTACGACATATTGATCGCGAGATACAACTCTGACGGGACGCTTGATTGGGCGACGCGCGCCAGCGGGACGCAAGAGGAAGGCCTTGGCATCAGTTCCTTTCCCGACGGGACAAGCGTCGTGACGGGGTGGTTCGCTGATACTGTTGTATTCGGCGCGGGGGAGCTGAATGAGACGACGCTCGTTTCGGCAGGAGCGGGCGACATATTTGTCGCGAGGTACAACACTGATGGGACGCTTGACTGGGCGACGCGCGTTGGTGGGGCGTACCATGATCTCGGCAGAGGCATCAGTACCTTTGCCGACGGTACAAGCGTCGTGACGGGGGATTTCAGGGACACTGCCGTATTTGGCGCGGGTGAGCCGAACGAGACGACGCTCGTCGCGATTAAGAGTGACATCTTCATCGCGAAGTACAACTCTGACGGGACGCTTGCTTGGGCGAAACGCGCCGGAGGGAAGGGTTGGGATCAGGGCTGGAGCATTAGTGCCTTTTTCGATGGGACAAGCGTTGTGACGGGGCCTTTCAGGGGCCTCGTCATATTCGGCGCGGGGGAGCTGAACGAGACGACGCTCGTTTCGGCTGGTTCGATGGACATCTTCATCGTTAAGTACAACGCCGATGGGACGCTTGCCTGGGCGACGCGCGCCGGTGGGACGAAGTGGGATCATGGCTGGGACATCAGTTCCTTTCCCGACGGTACAAGCGTTGTGACGGGATATATCGAAGGTACCGCCGTATTCGGCTCCGGCGAGCCGAACGAGACGACGCTCATCTCGGCTGGTTACGATGATATATTTGTTGCGAAGTACGGAGGGCCGTCGACGCCCACTCCCTGGCCGGCGGTTGTCGTGGGGACGGTTGCATCGAAGCGGACCCCGACGCCGACCCCGACGCCGACGCGCACCCCCTGGCCGACGGTTGCCGTGGGGACGGTTGGATCGAAGCGGACCTCGACGCCGACCCCGTCCCCGACTCCCACGCAGACGAGAACGCCAACGCCAAGGCCGACTTCTCCCCCCTACAAGACGCCGACTCCTACGCAGGCAAAGGGCAAAGTCGGTCTCCGCTAAAGGGTGCGGGATTGAGGCAGGGGCCTCTCTCTAAAGATCGACACGATACGCGGGGAGTAGCGGCCGGAGCTCGGAGTGGGGCCGGGAATCGATGTTCGTGCGGCCGCCGAAGGGCGCTCCCATCGCGAAGCCGACGCCTGGGGGGGCGACTTCAACCCGCTGATGGATGGAATTTGCGGCTACACACGGCGCGGGGGCGGCGACAGAAGGAGGAAAAGATGGAAACAGCGGGGACGAGCATGAAGACCTCTGCGTTAATTTGGATGGCGGGCGCGATCTTCTTCTCCGCCTCATATTGCTCGGCTGACTTCATTCAGGCGCAAGGCACCGGCTTAAATCCAAATTCCTGGGTGTACCAAGCCTGGGGTGATTTCGACAATGACGGCCTCTTGGATATCCTTGAACATGGGAGTCTTGTGCCTCCTTTGGGTCCATGGCAGCATTACCAAACTCTGTACCGTAATGAGGGTAATGAACATTTCCTCGAAGTTCCATTTCCCGTGGGCGGTACCTCCGCCTTTTCGGTTAACTTTCCATACGCGACGGATAATCTGTGGGTGGATGACAACAGGGACGGGAACCTGGACATCGTAGCGCGCAAGTATACATATCTGAACAACGGCAACGGTGTATTTACCAAAAGCAGCAACGCCTTCCCCACCTTAATCAGTTTCATCTCATGGGGAGATTACGATAACGACGGCGATCCCGACGCGGTCGTTTCTTATCTGGTCTCGCTCCACAACTGGTCGACCAGAATATTCAGAAACGACGGCAACGGTGTCATGACGGCTTTAAACTCGCCTTCAATAGATATTGAGGATGGAGACGCGGCCTGGTTCGACATGGACAATGACGGGTACCTTGATCTCGTTGTCAGTGGATGGGATGCCCACGCCGGAGGCCACACCCGTCTCTACAGGAATAATACGAACGGCACATTCACGCAAATGAACAACACTGGGTTGCCCGACTTGGGCTGGACACCGAGCATATCGGTGGGAGATTACGATGGTGACGGATACCTCGACATCGCCATGCTTGGAGCAACGGTAGACGAATATCCATACACAGGTATTCTCCGGAACAACCAGAACGGCACATTCACCGATATCGGCGCGAATCTCGTGCAATATATTCTTGGTTGGCTTGCTTTCGGGGATTACAACAACGACGGCAAGCTTGATATCGCAGTAATCGGGAATTACCACAATCCCGGACAGCCGATCGTGTATCAGAATCAAGGGCATGATATCTTTACCGGGCTTCCGTATCCGTTGAAGCCGTGTGAGTTTGACGACAAACCATTTTTGTGCTGGGTGGATTACGATAATGACGGACGGCTTGATCTCTCATACTCCGGGCTGGAAGCGGGACCGGGGGCGTTCAACACGCTCTATCGAAACATAGGCGATCCCATGCAACCGGCGTTCTTCAACAAGCGGCCAGCCGCGCCTACGCTCGCCACGCAGTACGGAACGCAGTTCTCGGGGACGGTGACGCTGCAGTGGAACCCGGTGACCACGGACGAGACGCCCGCGGCGGCGATGACGTACAACCTGCGGGTGGGGACGAGCCCGGGGGCGTGCGACGTGGTTTCGGCGGACGCCGACTCGTCGCACCCGACGAATAACACGCTCCTCGGCAATGTACAGAATGGAACGTTCGCCAAGCTCAAGGTGCCAGCCGGGAATATCGCTCCGAAACAGTACTACTGGGCGGTGCAGGCGGTGGACGGGGGGTACCGGAGCTCGGAGTGGAGCCGGGAATCGATGTTCGTGCGGCCGCCGAAGGGCGCTCCCATCGCGAAGCCGACGCCTGGGGGGGCGACTTCAACCCGCTGATAGAGAACCACCGACCGGGAAGATGAGCGGTCGCCTCTGGCCGTCCCCGAACGCATAGGGATCCGTATGCGCTCATCTCTGGCGCGTTGAGCGGGATCACCGGGTTGAGATCCTGCTTGGCAGCGTAAATCGGGGCGGGTGGTGTCCGTTGGTTATTGTCCCCTCGTCTCGGCGCTCAGGCGCCCGGCCGATCTTTTTCTAAGGTTCTCTTCCATTACATCTGGAAATCGCCGCCCTTTCCCGTTCCTCGTGTGAGAGGGGAGACATGCGCTCCTGCGGCAATGACGCATATGTCTCTCCGGCCGAAGATGCTCAAAGCGATCCTTCAGATCTCCCCCCACCGTATGCCTCCCCTTCAGGGAGGAAGGAGACAGGCAAGGGGCGAAGATAAATGAAAGTGATTACTACTACAGGGCATTTGCCCAAGCGCATCTGTGGAAATAGCGGCTATTTTCGACCTCCGAATGGTCTCCGGCGGGGGAATCTAGACCCGATCCGCCGAGGAAAACTTCCCCAATAGCTTCTCGCCCATCGCATCGGATGTCGAAAAGCCCCGGGTAATAGCTCCTAATCGCTACCGCTCGAATGTGATACGTCTATTCCGTTCAATCGTTCTCTGGCGTGCGCGTTGGCATCCTTGTTGCTTCCATAATGTAATCGTTCCGTGAACCGTCACATAAGCGCTCGGAGGCCGCGCGGAAGAACCGATTCACGGGAGGGACAGGAGCCAATTTCAGGAGCGGAAGGGTGTTCGGGAAGAAAGGGGAGAAGGAGATGAAGAAGGCGCTGGTTCTGTGGTGTATTGGCGGATTCATATCATCCATCGTGTTCGCGAATGAGTACGATCTGATGTGGGAGAAATTCGAGCACGGGGGAGTGGCAACGGGCATTTGCACGCACGACAACGGGGACTGCACAATAACCGGGTATTTCAACAATACGATGACGTTCAATGGAGGGCCGGTGCTCACCTCCGCAGGTGGTTCCGATATCTTTTTAGCGAGGTATACAACAGACGGAACCCTACTCTGGGCAAAAAGCGTAGGAGGTGTGAAAGCGGACGTCGGAAATGATATCTGCGCGCTCCCGGGCGGCGGATTCGCGGTGACGGGTTGCTTCGGCGACACGGTAGAGTTCGGCCCGGGGGAAACGTTGACCTCGTTAGCTAACTCCCTATTTGTAGCCGAGTATAGCGCCACGGGAGACCTGGAGTGGGTCGTGAGCGTTGCGTCCGTTTCGTTTGGGGGTTTGGAGGGGAAGGGTATTTGCGCGCTCCCTGACGAAGGGGTCGCGGTGACGGGGTGTTTCAGCGGCACTGCTGTATTCGGGGCGGGCGAGCCGAACGAGACGACGCTCGTGTCCATAGGGAACAATAACATATTCGTGGCCAAATATGACAAAAGCGGCTCTTTTCTCTGGGCAAGGAGCGCTGGATCGACATACATTAATGGGGGGGAGGGCATTTGCGCAACCTCGAACGGGGGGGTCGCGGTGACGGGGTATTTTACCGGCGCGGCGGTGTTCGGCGAGCCGGGCAACCAGCAGATACTGTCCTGTAACGGTGATCTCGATATATTCGTGGCAAAGTATGCGGACAACGGAGACTTCCTTTGGGCGAAGAGTGCGGGGGGTGCGGGGAACGACCAGGGACTCGCTCTATGCGAGCATCCCGACAAGACAATCTCGGTGACGGGGTGGTTCACTGGCACCGCCGTATTCGGCGCGGGTGAGCCGAACGAGACAGAGCTCGTCAAGGCAGGGAACTATGACAGTGACGAGAGCTTCGTTGCGAGATATGGCGCGGACGGTGCCTTGGTATGGGCGAGGGGCTCTGGATATACGGGGGATGACACTGGGTCCGACATCTGCGTACACAACGACGGGAGCAGTGTGCTCGTCGTCTACTGCCCCGGCTATATAGCAAAATACACTTCCAACGGCACGTGTGAATGGGCGCAAGCTATGTCCGCTTTCACGGGGAATAGCATCAGCATCTTTTCGGATGGGACGTTCGCAATTAGCGGGCAAAGTGCCTATGTTGCGCGCTACGGTTTGTCGACGCCCACGGAGACGCCCACCGAGACGCCGACGATCACCCCCACGCCCACGGAGACGCCCAACGAGACGCCGACGATCACCCCGACGCCCACGGAGACGCCTACCGAGACGCCGACGATCACCCCCACGCCGATGGAGACGCCCACCGAGACGCCCACGATCACCCCGACGCCCACGGAGACGCCATGCAATACCTCGTTGATGGTCGGTGACATCAGCGATATGGAGATCGCCACGACGAGGTCGAGCATGGACGGCGGGTGGTTCTTCTACTTCGGGCTGGCGGAGGACATCTACGAGAACCCCCTCGGCATCGTGAACGACAACGGCAATGGCTTCACGGACGGAGGCAGCTATACGCCGGCGCAGGCGGTGGGGGTGTGGGTGGGGCGGGACTCCGAGGACTTCGCCATCCA
>JAAYCL010000005.1 GCA_012729785.1 Chlamydiota bacterium
CTAGTACAGGCCCCCCGCGGGTGTCAAGGCAGGCGGGCGGCGGCGTATACTGTTTGATGCAAATTTGGCGTAACGGTCCCTGTGGAAGGAGGCATGAGGAGGGCGAGACAGGGGGCAAAGAAAAAGGTATCCTCTCCGATTCAATCGACCAAGAAAGAAAAGAGAGGATACCGTGCCACGCACAAGACACAGTGTGGTGGATTTCCGCCCCTGAGAAGCAAGATATTGGCGTTATGGGCGCGGCGCGGCCCGGAGGGGACGGCCCGGTCTATGCCGCGTTTTCATGAGGCCTCCGGGGGCTATAGGACCTGTGCTATGATTCCCGGCGGGAGGCGCAATGGGTGGGACGCTCAAGAAGGCGCTGCGGACGATCGCCGCGGATCTGATCCGCGAGGCCGTTTTCTACCGGATCCTGCTCGCGCACCCGCGCACGCCGTGGACGGCGAAGGCGCTCGTGGGCGCCGCGCTGGCGTACGCCTTCTCCCCGGTCGACCTCATCCCCGACGTCATACCCGTCATCGGATACCTCGACGACCTGCTCGTCGTCCCTGTGCTGGTCTGGGCGGCTATGCGGCTCGTTCCCCGGGAGGTCGTGGAGGAGTGCCGGCGGAAGGCCGCGGCGGCGCGCGCGGGGGATCGCGCGGATCCGTGAGCGCCGTGCGGGCGCCTGGACGCCCCCCCGGTTCCCGCTTCCCTCGCCCGGGGCTGTCGGCTATAATGAGGACGGCAGGAAAGGCGGCGCGCACCGGAGGGGAGATGGAACTGCACCAGTGCATCGTTCCCGCCGACATGCTGCTCGATATGAAGGCCCGGGACCGGTGGGAGGCGCTCCGCGAACTCCTGGACAGGGTCTTCCCCGACCGCGGCCCCGTCCACGCCTCGGTGTTGAGCGCCCTCTACGATGCGGAGCGGGCGCGCTGCAGCGCGATCGGGCGGTCGGTCATCATCGCGCACGCGGTGACCGACAAGATGCGGGGCTTGCGGGTCGTCTTCGGGAGAAGCTCCCGCCCGATACCGTGGGACGCCCCCGACGGTTCCACCGTGAGCATCCTCTGGCTCTTCGCCCACTCGCCTGCGGAGCACGACGACTACCTCGAGCTGCTCTCCCAGACAGTGCGCCTCTGCAGGTGCGACTTGCACAGAACCGGCCTCCTCCGCGCCCGCAGCACGGCGGAGGTGTTCGAGGTGCTCTCGAAAGCGGATTGTGCGCGCCCAGAGGGCAAAGACGCGTGCGACCGCTGACGACCCCCCGCACCGCCGTGAAACCCGAAACAAGAGACGCGATCTCCGCGAACGGTTCCCGCCGGCGCGTTACCACAAGCCGCAAAGGGGGTCGTGTACCTGCCGCGCGCGCATCGCACCCCGGTCGGGGAAAAGGCCCCGCCGACGGCAGGAAGGGGCGGACTGCCGAAAGCGCCGTGCCGCGACGCGCGCGGGCCGCCGGAAAGGCGGGGGACGCTCACCATGCGGTCGTCCGCGAGCGGGCGCAGCTCCTCTCCATCTTCGACGGCATCGACGAGGTGGTCTACATCAGCGATCCCCGCACGCACGAGATCCTCTACCTCAACGGGGCCGCGCGGGCGGTCTTCGGAGACGCCGTCGGGAAGAAGTGCTACCGGGCCTTCCAGCGCCGCCGCACGCCCTGCCCGTTCTGCACCAACCGGATCATCTTCCACAAACGGCCCGGGGAACCGCACATCTGGGAGTTCCAGAACCTGCGGAACCGGCGCTGGTACCGCTGCATCGACAAGGCGATCCCCTGGCCGGACGGGAGGCTCGTGCGCTATGAGATGGCGCTCGACGTCACCGATATGAAACAGGCCGAGGAGGCGCTGCGGTCCTCCGAGAAGAGATACCGCGCCACCATCGATTCCCTCGCCGAGGCGATCCACATGGTCGGTCCGGACCTGCGGATCATCCTCGCCAACAGGGCGTTCACGGTTTGGGCCGCCCGGATGGGGCTGCGGGGCGGGCTGGTCGGCAGGACGGTGCGCACGGCATTCCCGTTCCTCCCCGCCACCGTGGAGGAGGAGTACCGGAATGTCTTCCGCACGGGGAGGATGCTGCGCACCGAGGAGCGGTGCCTGATCCACGGGCGGGAGACGATCACCGAGACGCGCAAGATCCCGGTGCTCGAGGAGGGGAAGACGGTTCACGTCATCACCGCCATCAGCAACATCACCGCCAGGCGGAAGGCCGAGGAGGCGATCCGGCGCTCCGAGAAGAAATACCGATCTCTGATGGAGGGGGCGAACGACGCGATCTTCCTCGCCGATGAGAATGGTATGCTGCTTGAGGTAAACCGGCGGGCGATCGAGCTCGTCGGCCGCTCGAGACGGGAGCTTCTCGGCACGCACATCACCCGGCTTCACCCGCCGGAGGAGCGTGACCGCATCGTGGCGGCGTTCCGGGAGATCGCGGAACGCGGCGCCGGCTCCGCCGGCGACGTGACGATCCTTTGCGGAAACGGCAAGACCGTCCCGGTGGAGATCTCGGTGAGCGCGATACGGCACGGCGGCGCGACGCTGATGCACGCGATCATGCGGGACGTCTCGGAGCGCAAAAGGATCGAGGCGATGAGGGACCTCCTGCTCCGGGACGTCACCCACGAGCTCAAGACCCCGATCGCCATGATGAAGATGGCGCACGCGATGGCAAACGAGGCGCTCGCCGCGCGCGACCTCGAGGGGGTGCGGAGGGCGGAGGGGATCGCCGCGCGGAATCTCGCGTTCCTCGCGCGGGACGTCGGCAACATCCTCGGGATGTGCTGGCTGCGCGGAGGGACGCTGATATTGAAGCCGGCGCCCCTCTCGCTCGGGGGGATCGCCGGGGAGATCGCGGAGGAGATGCGGGACCGGCTGCGCCTGGGGGGCGTCGGCCTGGAGGTGCGCATCAAGCGGGGGGCGGACCGGATCACGGCGGAACGGAGGATGATCAGGACGCTCCTCTACAACCTCGTGGACAACGCCCTCAAGTTCACCCGGCGCGGCAAGGTTACGATCGGCGCATCGCGAACGGGCGGATGGGTGACGCTCACCGTCAGGGACACGGGCATCGGCATCGCCTCGGCCGCGCGGGAGGAGGTCTTCACACCGTTTTACAAGAAGAACCCCGCGATGCAGGGCACCGGCCTCGGGCTCCCGATCTGCCGGGAGATCGCGAAGCTGCACGGGGGGACGGTGCGGATCTCTTCGAACGGGCGGAGGAAGGGGACCACCGTCGCGGTGCGGCTCGCCGTGCGTCCCGCCGCGTCGCGGCGGGCGGGAAAGGGAGGGGTGCGGTGAAGCGCGTGCTGATCATCGACGACGACCCCGACATGCAGGCCCTCTATCGGTATTGGCTGAAGGGGACGCGCTATCGTCTCGACTTCGCGGGGGATGCGGCCCGCGCCCTCCGGATGCTGAAGGGGGAGCCCGCGGATCTGGTCATCACCGATGTGGTCATGGGGGGGATGGACGGGGAGACGTTCGTCCAGCGGCTGCGGGAGGAGGGGGCTGAGGTGCCGGTGCTCGTGGTCTCGGTACTCCCTCCGGACGCGCTTCCCCGCGCGTGTCGCGCGAAGCAGGTCCATTTCCTGCAGAAGCCGGTCACCGGCGAGACGCTCAGGGCGACGATGGAGAGAACGATGAAGAAGGGGAGGGAGCGATGAGGACGTTCCGCATCTCGTGCGCGCTGCTCCTTGCCGCGTGCGGTATGGCGCGCGCGGGGGACGCGGAGGAGACGAAGGCCCGGGAGGCGCTGCAGGCGCAGGTCGCGGCCTACCTCGCGACCACCCGCGCCGACCTGGCTTCGAACGCGAGGTACCCGAAGCTCAAGGTCGAACTCATCTCGGCGGAGATGGAGCCCAGCGAGTCGCTCGTCACGCCGTTCACCGCGGAGGTGCGGTACGTGCTCGAGTACGACGACACCTGGCACAAGGAAACGCGCCTCGTCCACCCGTTCGTGATGACCGCCAAGTGGTTCTCGGGCCGCTGGGACATCGACCCGCACGGCCACCGGGCGCGGAAGAACCTCACCGATCTCCATCCCGAGAAGTCGAAGATCCTGTTCCCGAACATCTGACCGCGTGGCGGGGCTGGACGCGCCGCGGGGGAGGGCCGCGCCGGCGCCCATTTAGCGCTTGCCTTCGCCGTTCCCGCGGCGCTACCATACGCCGGAGGAGGACGCGATGCTCGCCAGGGTCTGCTCCGGGGCCGTCCACGGGGTCGAGGCGTACCCGATCGAGGCCGAGGTCGATGTCTCGGGCGGCCTTCCGGCGGTGGTCATCGTCGGCCTCCCCGACGCGGCGGTGAAGGAGTCCCGTGACCGGGTCAGGACCGCCGTCCAGAACTCCGGCTTCCTCTTCCCCGAGGGGCGGCTCACCGTAAATCTGGCCCCCGCCGACGTCAAGAAGGAGGGGCCCAGTTTCGACCTCCCCATCGCGGTCGGGATGCTCGCCGCCGACGGCCAGCTGCGCAGCGAGCGCCTCGCCGATCTCCTCATCCTCGGCGAACTCGCGCTCGACGGTAGCGTCCGGCCGGTGCGGGGGGTGCTGCCGATCGCCCTCGCCGCCCGGCGCGCGGGGAAGCGGGGGATCGTCGTCCCCGCCGACAATGTCGCCGAGGCGGCGGTCGTCGAGGGGCTCGATGTCTACCCGGTCGGCACGCTCCTCTCGCTCGTGAAGTTCATCTGCGGCGAGGAGGCGATCGCGCCCGTCAGGCTCGACCTCGCCGAGATCTTCCGCGGCGCGCGCGGCTACCCGGTGGACTTCTCGGACGTGAAGGGGCAGGCGCACGCCAAGCGCGCCCTCGAGGTCGCCGCCGCCGGGGGGCACAACATCATCATGATCGGCCCCCCCGGCTCCGGGAAGACGATGCTCGCCCGGCGGCTCCCGACGATCATCCCCGAGATGACGCTCGACGAGGCGCTCGAGACGACGAAGATCCACTCGATCGCCGGGCTCCTCGGCCCCGGCACCGCGCTCGTCGCGACGCGCCCCTTCAGGAATCCCCACCACTCGATCTCCGACGCGGGGCTCATCGGCGGCGGCGCGCATCCGCGCCCCGGCGAGGTGAGCCTTGCGCACAACGGCACCCTCTTCCTCGACGAGCTCCCCGAGTTCAGGAGGAACGTGCTCGAGCTCCTCCGCCAACCGATCGAGGACGGCCGCGTGAACATCTCTCGCGCCCTCGGCACCGTCACCTATCCGTCCCGCTTCGTCCTCGCCGCCGCGATGAACCCATGCCCGTGCGGGTATTTCACCGATCCGCGTCGTGCGTGCCGGTGCTCGGCCACGCAGATCCAGCAGTACATGTCGCGCGTATCGGGGCCTCTGCTGGACCGGATCGACCTGCACGTGGAGGTGCCGGCGGTGAGGTACCGGGAGCTGTCGGGGGAGGGAGGGGGGGAGGGATCGGAGGCGATGCGTGGTCGCGTGGAGGCGGCGCGGCGGCGGCAGCTGGCGCGTCTCCGGGATGACGGGATCCACTGCAACGCCGAGATGGGGCACCGGCAGATACGGCGTCACTGCGTTCCGGATGCGGAGGGACAGGAGCTCCTGAGGAAGGCGATCACGGAGCTGGGGCTCTCGGCACGGGCCTACGACCGGGCGCTCAAGGTCTCCCGCACCATCGCGGACCTGGAGGGCGCGGAGGCCATCGCCCCCGACCACGTCTCCGAAGCGATCCAGTACCGCGTGCTGGACCGCCAGCTCTGGATGTGACAGTCCGCGCGCGGGATGTGGCGCACCGCCGGCCGCGCGTGCGTGCGACACGGTTCCCTCCGCCGCGGGACCGGCGCCTGCACTGCGCCCCGTAGGATCCGCGGACCCCGGGGAGCGCGGATCGACAGTATCCTGCGCAGGAAGCGGTAACGAAGCGCGGCAGATGAGGCGGAACGTGCGGGGGGGAGGAGCGATGCCCGGCGCCGCCGCCGCGCGGTCAAGCCAAAGGACATCCCGCATTCCCACCCCCGCCCCCGTTTCCGTGACAGCGCCGCATTTTGCGTGTATACTGTCCCCGGGAGGGGTCAATGAGACCGGCGAGGATCTTGTGCGCAGCGGCGGCGGTTCTGCTCTGCACCGCCCATTCCGCCTTCTGTCTCGTCGACATCAATACCGCCACGGCGGTCGAGCTCGAGACCCTTCCGGGCATAGGACCCGTGCTGGCCCGACGGATCATCGAGAGCAGGCCCTACGAGACCATCGAGGAGCTCACCCGCGTGAAGGGCATCGGCTCGAAGTCGTTCGCGCGATTGAAGAACCAGATCACCGTGGGCGCCCTCTTCCCCGCCGGGAATCAGCCGTCTGCCACGGAGGAGAAGGGGGGCGGGGCTTCGGTCCCGACCTACCGCGTCGACACCTACATGGAGCTCACCTGCTACCGCTGCAAAAACAAGTTCAAGGTCTCGGGCGAACTGAAGACCGGCTGGTGCCCCTACTGCGGGACGCGGCTGGCGGTGCGCTAGACGGGTCGCTGGGACGGAATTCGGCCGGTTTCCACCGGCGTTTCGCGGCACTGGAGGAGAGAGGATGAGAGATCGTTCATGCGTCTTTCTCGCGTGCGCCGCGTTCTGCGCGGGTGCGGCGTTCGGTCAGACGGAAGAACACGCGTCCCCCTCCGCGGTTTCCCCCGGGACGCAGGTGACCCCCGCGCCGCCGAGGGTCGTGCCGTTCGGCACCGCCCATCTCGAGTACCGCGAGGCGCTCCGCAGGGATCTTGTCGCGGCGATGGAGGAGAAGGCGGCCGCCATCCGCGAGGGGAGGACGGCGGCACTCGGCGACATCGACGCCCGTATCCAGGAACTCCGGCGGCGGCAAGAGGAGCTGCAGGAGAAGATGGCGCTCGGCCGGGTGCCGGACACGCCGTCGACCCCTCCGCCTCATTCCCGCGCCGCTTCGTCCACCAATCCCTGAGGAGGCGCGCCCTCCCGCACCGCGGTTGACCGGCGCGGGCCCCCGCACCCGCGGGGGAACCGGGGCGCGACAACGCCGCGTCGGGGGGTTGACGCGGCGGCGGGGTTTCGATATCATCAAACCCTGGCCGCGGCTGCCGCCGACGGGCTGCGTGACATTCGATCGGAGAGTGCCATGGCGCTGACCGAGCAGCAGAGAGACATCCTCAAGCTGATGCGGAGCACCGCCGAGAGCTACCAGACGCTGAGCATCGGCAGCGCGCACGGCCTCCAGCGCCTCGCGCGGGACTATTTCAAGACCGAGATCGATATCGAGCCGACCATCAAGGCGGTCTGGAGCCGCCGCGGCGACAAGATCTACGAGGAGCTCAAGCGGCTGCAGGCCATCATCGACGAGATGGAGAAGAGGGCGGGCGCGTAATGGCCCGCCCGCGGCCGGAGGGAGACCGCCCCCCCGGGGTTCACCGCGGGCCGTTGCCGGGACCGGGCCGCGCGTAGAGCGTCAGGTCGATGCCGCGGAGCGGAAACTTCTCTTTCGCCAGAAAACGCGCGTTGAGGAACGCCGCGATCTCCTGATCGCCGTGCCCGCGCGTCCCACCCCCGATGAGCGCCCAGATCCGCCGTCTCCCCCGCGCGTACCGCTCGAGCTGCTCCGCGAGGTCGTACCGTCCGCACTCCGCCAGCCCCACCTGCCGAAGGCCCCCGCGGTAGTAGTAGTTGAGCGGGATCATGTGCCCCGGGATGTTGACGAGGATCAGGTCCCCCCGTTCCTCCCGCGCGGAGATGATCGCCGCCGCGCCGCGGAAATCCTCCTTGGCGTGGTCCGAGGCGAGCGCGCCGGGATAGAAATGGTACGGGGCCGCCGCGAGCGAGAAGAGACATATCGCGGCGGCGAGGGCGGCGCGGACCCATTTGCGCCTGAACGTGGCAATCGCCCCCGCCGCGAGGAGGAGCAGGCCCGCCGACTCCCAGAGGTGATAGCGCGGCTTCATGTACCAGAGCGTCCAGCGCGCCGCGCCGAGCGCGAAAACCGCGGCGAGGGGGACGGCGGCGAGGAGGAGGGGGAACGCCGCCGCGCGCCGCGCCCCGGCGCGCCAGAGGCGTCCCGTCCCGCACGCCAGCAGGGCGGCCATCCCGATCCACACCGCCCGCTTCACCGGCACGGTGATGAATACGCGGCTGTGCATCGGGCCGAACAGGAGGGAGTCGAGGACGTAGCGCAGCCCGCGGAGGGAGGCGCGCAGGAACTCCGGAACGCCCGCCGGGCCGGGGCGGGAGTAGCTACTCGATACCATGAGCTGCATCCTGAAGCCCACGGCGAGCCAGGGCAGGTAGAGGATCCCGACCGCCGCCATCGAACAGAGCCACGGCCAAACGCCGCGGCGCCGGGCGGCGGCGAAGATGCCGTGGGCGACGAGCGCGAGACAGGCGAAGTAGAAGGTGTAGCAGAGGAGAAGGGCGGAGAGGGCGTAGGCGGCCCACGGCCCGAAACGCCTCCCCTCGTCGAGCGCCCGGAGGAAGAGCCAGGAGGAGAGGAGGACGAGGAGGTTCGCGGCGCTGTACGCCCGTGCCTCCTGCGAGAAGAAGATCGCCGCGGGCGACACCGCCAACAACAGGGCGGCGAGGAGGGCGGTGTCTTTGCGCCTGAAGATCCGAAGCCCCGCGAGATAGACGGCGGGCACCGCGAGGACTCCCGCCGCCGCGGAGAGGGCTCTGCAGGCGAACTCCCCGCCGCCGAACAGCCGGATCCAGAGGGCCAGCGCCGCGTAGTACGCGGGCGGCGTCCCCTCGTTGCGCAGGCACGCCTCCACGACCCGGCGCAACGTCGGGCGCGGATTGACGAAGCGGCGGTGCGTCGCGTCCACGAGGGAGGCGGACATGAAACGCATGTCCACGCCGCGGGCGGCGTAGACGGAGAACGCCTCGTCCCCCCAGAAACTCTGGTGGGTGAGGCCGCACAGGCGCAGCGCCGCGGCGAGCGCCGTGACGAGGATCAGGAGCGTGGTGGTCCTTTTCATGTCTGCAGGGTATGGTACCAGCGCCGTGTCGCGGAGACAAGGATCGTGTCGGCGTGGGGCGCAGGCACAGAAAGCGTGGGGTGTGGGGAGTGGGGGGTATCTTGTCCATGCCGTCCATGTGATCCACGGAGACTGCACGAGGCCGCCGGTACGTGGTAGAATGCCCGCATCAGGAGGGAGGGGATGAGACATGCCAGGCGCAGCGCCCTCGTCACGGCGGCGCTCGCGGTCCTCGTCGTCGCGTACGCCCTCGCCTGCGCGGGCCTCTGGCGCGCGCGGGGGGAGTGGATCCTGCGCGAGGATTGCGAGATCGACTTCGCGCACGACTATGCGTTCGACGCCCTCCGGATCGGGGAAGGGGTGCCGCCGGGCGACGAGTACCGCGGCCCGCTCTACCCGGCGCTCCTCGCCTTCCTCCACTCCCGGGGGGCGGGCTTAGTCCGGGCGGGGGCATGGATTACGGTCGGCTCCTCCCTCCTCGCCCTCGTGCTGACGTTCCTCATCTGCCGCCGGGCGACCGGGAGCGGTATTTTTGCCCTTGCCGCCGCGTCGGCGCTGGCGCTCTTCCCGCCGTTCCTGAAATGCTCCCTCCTCCTCGGCACGGACATGCTCTTCGCGGCGCTCCTCCTTTCATCGGTCTGCCTCATCCTCCCCCCGGGGGGGACGGCGCGGGCGGGGGCTGCCGGATTCTGCATGGGAATCGCCCTCGCCGTGCGCTGGAACGCACTCGGCGTCGCGCCGGTGACCGCGCTCCTCGTCCTCCTCCCCCTGTCCGGGGACCCGCCCCGCGCGCGCCTCGGGCGGTGCCTCGCGTTTCTGGCGGGGTTCGCGCTGGGGAGCGCCCCGGCGTGCCTGGTCAACGTGGGGCGCGGGCGCGGCCTCGTCGAGAACTCCAATTTCCGGAACATCGGTTGGACGTTCTACGGGGCGGAGCTCGGCCTCGACTACCACGCATACTTCGACGCCCTCCCGTTCAAGATGATGGGCGATCTCCTGCGCTTCAGGGGCGTCCCGTTCTTCCTCGGGAGGTGGGCGGTCTTCTTCGCGCGGTACATCGCGCGATACCTCGCGGAACTCATGCCGCCGCTCGGCATCCTCGCGGCGTGCTCCGTGGCGGGGGCGTTTATACGGAGGTTCCCCGGCCGTTTCCTCCCGCCGTTCATCGTCTGCTGCCTCTTCATCCAGAGCCTCGGCATGTACGGCGAGCGGTACATCCTCGCGCTCTTCGCGCTCGGGTTATGTGCAGCCGCCGCGACGGCCGCCGCCCTCGTTGCGCACGCGCGGGGAGCGCGGGCTCGCGCCACGGTTTCCGTCGCGACGGCGTCCGCATTCGCGGTCGCCTGCCTCCTCTACGCCGCCGCCGACGCGCCGATGCTCCGGGGGCTCTGCGCGGACCGGCACCGGCTCGGCGCGTATTCCCCCCCCTCGGTGCGGGCTTCGCGCGGGGCATCGCCGGCGGAGCTCGGGGGTTTCGAGACGCTCGCGTCGTTCGCCCCCGCGGATATCGCGCGCGACTGGCGCCCGAACCGCATGGCGAGGATTCTGTACGCGGCCCCGGGGGCGGTGCGGATACGGTGCGCGCCGCGCGATCCGATGCTGACGGGCCCGGAGATTCGCCTCGCCGGCGGCGAGATCTGGTTCATGGCGCGGATGCGGGCGATCGGGAACGAGCCGAGGACCGTGCGCGAGAGGGTGCGGGATGCGGTCGGTTTCGGCGACTGGGTCAAGATGAAGGTCTTCTGGGCGACGGAGCGGGAGCCGCAATTCGACGAGGCGCGGAGCAGCGTCTTCTTCATCCTCCCGTCGGAGGAGGAGCAGGTCCACGTCGTCAGGATCCTCGGCGACGGCTCATTTCCCGGCGGGCTCGTCCGGGTCAGGCTCGACCCCGGGGAGGAGCGACGACAGTACGAGATCGCGGAGATCGCCCTCCTGCGCAGGCGCTCCGGCGGGCAGGCCCTCCTGCGCGAGCGCTCCGGCGGGTGAAACCTCCTGCGCGGGAGGCGCGCCGGGCAGTGTCCATGGTGTGCCGCCTCCGGAATCCCCCCGCGGTATGCTAACAGGGGGCCCCGCGGCCGACAAGGGGGAACGACGGCACGCCGCGGGGGAGGAGGCGAATCTTCTGGCCAGCCGCCGGGATCCCGGCTACACTGAAACCAGGGAGGTGCCCATGAAACTGCGCGCGGTCGTATGCGGCCTCTCTGTCGCCGCGTCGCTCGGGACGGCGGCCCCGTCCGGCGCGGGGGTTTCGCTCGGGATCTTCCTCACGACCCTCCCCAAGGAGAGCATCGAAGCGCTGTTCGGCGCCACCCGACGGCACGCGATCCTGCAGTACGTCCTGGAGTGGTACAACTCGGCGGCGGCGGCGCACACGGCGGCGATGCAGGCGCGCGCCGAGGCCGGCGCCGTGCCGATGTGCGTCTGGGGGACGGGAGGCCACGATAAGGGGTACGGTTTCGACAGCATCATCAGCGGGACGCACGATGCGTATATCCGGGACGTCGCGGGCTCCGTGAGTGCATTCAACAAGCCGGTCATCATCGCGTTCTGCCCGGAGTTCAATCACCGGTCGAGTCCCTACTACTACCTGAACGATCCGAGCCGGAGCACGGCGAAATACGCCGAGATGTGGCGCCACGTCCACGGCATCTTCAGGGAGGCCGGCGCGACGAACGCGCAGTGGGCGTTCTGCCCCAACTACCAGGGCGATCCGGTCACCGACGCAAACCTGTACTACCATTACTACCCGGGCGATGCGTACGTGGACTGGGTCGGGGCGCTCGGCTTCGACACCGACTGGGCTTCCGGCGGCTCCGCGGGCCTTTCGTTCCACGACATCTTCGGCCGCATCCTCGGGGACCAGGCGTCCCGATACCCGAACAAGCCGCAGCTCGTGATGTGGTTCGGCACGGCGGGCGACACGGCGCGGAAGGAGGCGTGGATCGGGGCGAGTTACGGGGCCATGGGCCTCTATCCCAACCTCCGGGCGGTGGTCTGGTACAACAAGACGGACACGGCGGGGTTCGACTACCGGGTGTGGGACACCTCCGGCGTTCAGGCGTCGGTGACGGCCGCCTACAGGGAGGCGATCTCCGCCCCCCTCTTCCTCGACACGCTCCCCCCGTACGACGACCTCGTTCCCGCCGACGGGGGCGGCGGGGCGCTCGACCTCACGCCGATTCCCGCGACGGTACGGCGCGGGGCGCAGATCGCCCTCCACTACGCCTTCAGCGGCATCCTGCAGCGGGTGGACGCCTATCTCGGGGTTGAGATGACGGATGGCACCCTCCTGGTCATGGACTCCCGCCAGGTGTTCCAGCCGAGGATCATCCCGGTCGCATCGAACCTTGACGCGAGCGGGAACCCGTCCGGGGCGCTCTCCTTCACCGTGCCCGAAACGATTCCGACGGGCGTCTACACGTTCAAGGCGGTCTGGGTTCCGGCGGGAGCGCCCGTGACCGAAGCCGGCGTGATCGACAGGCCCGTGACGGTTGTCGAATGAGCCGGCACGCCGCGCCGCATTTCCGGGGGCGTTGCGGAAAGGTCGAGGATTGCGTCTCGGCCGATTTTCGGTGTACACTATTCACCCCGTACCCACCCGGCGCCGCTCGGGCATGAACAAAACGATTGTCCTCATCGGGACCTACAACGAGCAAGAGAACCTCGCCGCGCTCGTCGGGGAGATCCTCGCGCTCAACGCGGGCCTCGATATCCTCGTCATCGACGACAACTCCCCCGACGGCACCGGCCGCCTCGCCGACGAGCTCGCCGCGGCGCACCCGGAGGTCACCGTGCTGCATCGCCCCGGCAAGATGGGCCTCGGGACGGCGTACGTAGCGGGATTCCGGCGCGCCCTGGAGCATGGCTACGACCGAATCGTGACGATGGACGCCGACTTTTCGCACGAGCCGGGCCGCCTGCCGGGGTTCCTGGCCGCGTTCGCGACGCACGACGTCGTCGTGGGCACGCGGTACATGAAAGGCGGCGGAGTGGTGAACTGGCCCCCGCATCGCCTCATCCTGAGCCGGGGCGGGAGCATCTACACCCGCCTCGTCACCGGGATGCCGCTCCGCGACGCCACCGGCGGCTTCAACGCCTACCGCCGGGAGGTGCTCGAAACGATCAATCTCGATTCGATCCGTTCAGAGGGGTACGCGTTCCAGATCGAGATGAAGTTCCGCGCATGGAAGAGGGGCTTCCGCATCGCCGAGATGCCGATCGTCTTCGCGGATCGCACGCGCGGGAAGTCGAAGATGAGCAGGCGGATATTCCTCGAGGCGATCTTCACCGTCTGGAAGATGCGCTTCTCCTCCCGCTGAGCGCCCTCCCGTCACGCGGAGCGGTTGGACAGCGTACCGCCCGCATGCTACATTGAAGTGGTATGCGGCGAAAGGGGGGCGGATGAAGACAATGGCGAACGCAACGGCATGGTGCGGCGCCCTGCTCATGGCGGCGTGCGGGGCTGCGCGGGCGGCCGATCCGGGGATCATGCTCGGGGTGTACCTTTCGAGCCAGCAGTACGAAGATGCCCTCCAAGGGTTCGACGAGGCGGCCGGGAAGACGCACACGCACGTGATGTACTTCGTCCCGTTCGAGGGCTACCCAAACCTCGCGCAGTTTCTCAATACGCTCGGGAAGATGAAAAAGGTGCCGGTCATCTGCTGGCAGTCGGGAGACGACGGAAAGCCGGACAGGAGCTACTCCAACCAGAGCTTCATCGACGGGGAGCATGACGAGGACATCGAGAAGATGGCCGGGGTGGTGAAAAAGTTCCTGGACGACCACCGCTCCCTCCCCGTCTACATCCGCTGGGCGCACGAGGCCAACATACGATCCGCCCCCGCCTGGCCGGGGCACCCATGGAACAACAGGAGCGCCGCGCAGTATATCGGCATGTTCCAGCACGTCCACGACACGTTCTTCAAGAAGCTCGACGCCGGATCTGCGCGGGCGCGAGTCGTCTGGGTCTGGTCGCCCAACTACGAGAACGCGGCCGAGGGGCACGACAGCTACAGCGACTGGAAGAACCTGTATCCCGGGGACCGGTACGTGGATATGACCGGCCTGAGCGGCCTGAACTACGGGGATCACCCGACGGCGGGGCCCGGCTTCCCGGTCACGGTGCAGTGGCTCTATCTGCCGATACTGCGCGACATGATGGCGGGGGAGTACGGTGCCCGCGCCGGGGCGGCCGTCTCGCCCGCGGAGCTCGCGCAGGCGACCCGCGGAAAGCCGCAGGGGATATTCGAGTTCGGGAGCGTGGAGACGCGGCGCCGGGGCGGCGCGCGGGGGGTGATGCCGACGGCGTACTCCGACATACCGAAGGAGGACTGGATACGGCACGGCTACGACGCCATCGCGAACGCGGAGGAGTTCGGGTTCGTCCGGCTCGTGATGATCTACAACGATATCGCGACGAGCGGCGGCTACCGGTGCGACTTCAGGGTGTGGAACAAGGAGTCTGCCAAGCCCAACAGCCCCGTCCCCGCGAGCGTCACGCAGGCGTACAAGGAGGCGATCGAGGATCCGCGCTTCACCGACGACATTCTCACGCTCGAGGATATGCTCCCCGGCGGCTACCATCGGGCGGAATCTCTCCCCGTCCCCGCCGCGTATCCGCAGCACGAGTTCTGGCTGAGCCCGCCGCCCGGCGGGACGGTGTACCGCAACGAGACGCTGACCGCCGCCTTTTTCCTCCATCCCGCCGCGCACGGACCCGCGATGGCGGACGCCTACGTCGCGGCCCGCATCCCCGGGGGGGGATTCTACGCGTTCGTCCCCCCCGCCGGGTGGGTCAGATTCGACCCCGCCGGGGGGCAGCGGCCGCCGGCGGTCGCGCGCGGCGTACACGTCATACGCGAGGTGCGGGCGATCGCGTTTATCCAGCCGATGGGGGCGGGCCTTCCCGCGGGCGACTACCGCATCTACTCGATCCTCGTCCCGCCCGGCGCCGATCCGCTCCGGCTCGGGCCGGACCTCAAAGAGGCCCGTTTCACGCTCGCCGGCTGAGCCGTTGCGCGCACGGACCCGCGGGGGCGGCGCGCGGAGGAGAAGGGGATGAAGAGAGGGGCGATCGCGCTCATCGCCGCCGCCTGCGTTGTCGCCGGCGCCTCGTGCGTGCGGGTGACGACGGAGCGCGGGGCGGCGCCCGTTGGTCCCGCGCCGAAACCCGGAGAGAAGGGGAAGGTGCGCGTCCGGGCCTGGAACCCGTTCGACGAGATTCTCGACGTCGTCACCTTCCCGGTCAAGGCGGCGGGGAAGGGGCTCGGGAAGATATTCTGATGCCGCGCGCGGGGGCACACCCGTTCGATCGGTAGTTTCCCGCCTGTATCCCTGTCCTTCGGCGCCCCGCTCTGGTATACTGCTCGCGGAACGCGACACACACCACGGAGGAGAGGGGCGCAGATACGTGAAGAAGCTGAAGATAACCGTCCTCTACGACCGCACCCCGGATCAGTCCGACGAGAAGGAGTACCAGATCGCCATGTCCGGGGAGGGGGACGAGGCCAGCCACCACCTCGTCGAGTACCTCGGCAAGCTCGGCCACGAGATGCGCCTCTACGGGGTCTACGACGACGTGAAGGGGCTCATCGCCGAGCTCGAGCAGCACCCGCACGACATCGTCTTCAACCTGTGCGAGTCGTTCCGCCGGGATTCCGCGATGGAGTTCAGCGTCCCCGCGCTCCTCGACATGCTGAACGTGCCCTACACCGGCTCGGGCCCTTCGGCGCTGTTGCTCGCGCAGAACAAGGGGCTCACCAAGAAGCTCCTCGCCTTCCACGGCATCTGGTCGGCCGACTTCGCCGTCTACCCGCGCGGGCAGTTCGACATTCGGCCCTCGAAGCTCCGCTTCCCGCTCATCGTCAAGCCGCTCACCGAGGACGCCTCCATCGGCATCGCCGAGAGCTCCGTGGTGAAGAACGACGAGGCGCTCGCGAGCCGGATCGCCTACGTGCACGAGAAGATCGGGTGCGGGGCGCTCGTCGAGGAGTACATCGAGGGGCGGGAGCTGTTCGTCGGCGTGCTCGGCAACGAGAAGCCGGTCGTGCTCCCGCCGGTCGAGCTCGACTTCAGCAAGTCCACGAACGACAAGCTGCGGGTCTACTCGTTCAAGGCGAAGTTCGACTCCGGCTACCGGGACAAGTGGGGGATCCAGTCGGTATTCTCGAAGGATTTGAAAAAGGAGACGCTCGCGACCATCGAGGGGATCTGCACGACCGCCTACCAAGCGCTCGGGCTGCGCGACTACGGGCGGCTGGATCTGATGCTCGCCCCCGACGGGGCGCTCTACGTGATCGAGGTGAATCCGAACCCGAACATCGCCGAGAACGAGGACCTCCCCAACGCCGCGGAGCAGATCGGCCTCGCCTACACCGACTTCGCCGAGAAGATCATCCGCCTCGCCCTCGACAGGTACAGAGCCAAGCTGTGACCGGCGCGCGCCGCGCGCCTCAAGGCGCCGCTCCCGCGCCCCTCTCCCTCAGCCAGATCGCCCTCTGCAGCTGCACCGCCGCCTCCGCGTGCCGGTTGTAGCCGCCCTGGCGCGACAGGGCGTCGGCGAGCAGGGTGCGCGCGTCGGGGTCGTTCGGCATGAGCCGCGCCGCAGCCCGCGCCTGCGCCTCCGCGGCGGCGTAGTCCCCCGCCTGGAAGAGCAGCCGGGCCAGGAGGAGGCGGGCCGGCCCGAGATCCCGCCGCGCTTCCACGAGATCCGCAAGCAGGGCGCGCGCCTGGTTCTCCCTCCCCGCCCGCGCGAGACAGTCGGCGAGGCGGTAGCGCGCCTCGGCGCTTATCGGCCGCATCGCGAGCGCGCGGCGGAGCGTCCCCTCCGCGGCGGCGAAATCCCCCCGCGCGGTCTTCAGGATCCCCGATTCGAGGAGCGCCTCGAAGAACGACGGCTGGATCCGCGCGGCCCTGTCGAACGCCGCCTCTGCGAGCGAGGGGCGGTCGAGCGACGCCCAGAGCAGCCCCTCCCGGTAGGCGGGGGAGGCGAAGGACGGGTCGAGGTTCGTCGCCTCGGTGAAGAGCTGGAGGGCCGCGTACGGCTTCCGGCGGAGCGCCGCGGCGCGGCCGAGCAGGAAGCGGACGTCCGCGTTCCGGGGATGGGCGTCGGCGGGCAGCGCGCGCGCGGCGCGTTCCGGATCCGCCGCACGGAGCAGTCTCAACCCCCGCGAGAATACGGGGAGCAGGGCCGGCGGCATCGGCGGGGGGGTGCGGGCGGGGGCGGGGGCGATCTTGCCGGCGGCCCACTCGGCGAGCGCCGGGATGCAGCCGTCCTCCGCGATGTCCGCGCCGAACGCCTCCGGGCGGGAACCGTCCGCTCCCGCGAGGTAGAAGAAGACCGTCGAGGCGCCCGGGGCGCCGGAGGGCGCGGCGCGCCCGAGCAGGATCCGGTCGGCCCCGGCCTCGACTCGAAGGCGCGCCGCTTCGTTGAACTCCGGCATCCCCTCCGTATCGTAGAGACGCGCGACGACATCCTGGGGGGGGGCGTCCGGGAGGATGGCCTGGCAGCCGGAAACGTTGTTGAGGACGCGGGCGACGAGATAGGGGAGGCCGAGGGAGAGGGTGTCGCGTTCCGCGCGGAAATCGGCGACGAGCACGGTATCCGCGCCGGCGCCGCCGTGCGCGCAGAGCGTAACGAAAATGAAGACCGCGAATCTCTTCATCGGCGGCGCGCCCCCCTCGGGTAGTATACCGCACGGGGATCCGCACGGATCCCGTTTTTCGCGGCGCGGCGGGCCGCCCTTTCCGATTGAACCGGAAAGGTCCGTTCGTGTATCATCGTGTATCCTCTCGGCGGGTGGGAACGCAGGCGGCCCGGGCGGGCGTAGCTCAATGGTAGAGCCCCAGCCTTCCAAGCTGGTCACGTGGGTTCGATTCCCATCGCCCGCTCCACCGACCACGATCCCCGCGCCTGCAAGCCGCTGCACACGGCGAAGGACCGGTGCCTCGATGCGCCTCGGGCTCGTCTTCAACCCGTTTTCCTACAAGCTGCACGAGGAGAACCTCAGGGTCGTCCAGCGGTTCTTCGGCCTCTTCCCCCCGCTGAGTCTCGCCTGGGTCGCGAGCATCGCCGAGAAGGCCGGGCACGAGGTCGTCATCGTCGACGCCCGCACGCTCCGCCTCTCGAAGGAGGAGGTCCTCGCCCGCCTGAAGGAGTTTTCCCCGGACATCATCGGCTTCATGATGACGACGTACATGTTCAGGGAGACGCTCGAGTGGATACGCTTCCTCAAGGCGGGCCTCAAGGTCCCCGTGGTCGTCGGCGGCTACAACCTCCGCGTCTACCCGCGCGAGTCGGTCGCCCCGGAGGAGATTGACTTCGGCGTGGTCGAGCACGCCTACCATACCATCCCCGCGCTCCTCTCCGAGCTTTCGGGGGGGAGGCGCTTCGGGGACGTCCCCGGCCTCGTCTACAAGGAGAACGGCCGCCTGATCGTCACCCCGCACGATCTTCCGATCGACTTCGACCTGTTCCCCGCCCCCGCGCGTCACCTCCTCCCCAACGACCGGTACGCCGAGTTCCTGACCGAGCGGAGGAACTTCACCGTGATGGTCACGTCGCTCGGCTGTCCCCGGCGGTGCCTCTTCTGCGAGGCGGGGGGGACGCGCTACGCCCCGCGGACCCCCGCCACGGTGGTCGAGGAGATGGAGGAGTGCTACCTCCGGCACGGGGTCAGGGAGATCGACATCTTCGACTACGAGTTCCCCTGCCTCCGCTCGCGGGCGCTCGAGATCTGCGGGCGGCTGAAGGAGAAGCGGTTCGACCTCGAGTGGGCGTGCCGCGCCCGCGTCGACTCGGTGGACGAGACGCTCCTGCGCGAGATGCGGGATGCCGGGTGCCGCCGAATCTACTACGGGCTCGAATCCGGCTCGCAGGAGATACTGGACCGGATCCACAAGGGGATCACGCTCGCGCAGATCGAGGATACGGTCAGGATGACGCGCGAGATGGGGATACGGCCGCTCGGCTTCTTCCTGATCGGGGCGCCGGGTGAGACGCGGGAGACGATCCGGCAGACGCTCCGCTTCGCGAAGCGCCTCAACCTCGACTACGTGCAGTTCTCCAAGATGCTCGCCAAGCCGCTCACGCCGCTCTGGAAACGGCTCGTGGAGGAGACCGGGTACGATTACTGGCGCGAGTACATCCTCGGCCTCGCCGAGGAACGGGTCCTGCCGCGCCCGTGGACCTCCCTCACGAACGAGGAGATCGACCGGCTCGCCCGGAAGGCGTACCTGCGCTACCACGCGCGTCCCGGCTTCCTGCTGCGCTCGACGCTGAAGGTCAGGTCATGGAGCGAGTTCAAGCGGAAGGCGCGGGCGCTGCTCGAGATGCGGTTCAGCCAGGAAAAGATCTCCGCGCCGGCGCCCGCCTTCGCGGTCTACGACGACGACGCGGCGGCGCTGCCGCACTGACGGCCACGCGCCCGTCTCCGGGCGGGGTGTTGTTGAACGGATGAAGACCGACAGACTGCTCAAGGCCATCTCGGACTCCGCGGCCCCCCTGTTCCGCGACAGGAACCTCGACCGCGCCTGCCACGGCCTCATCCGCCGCCTCGGCGAGGCGGCGGGCGTGAGCCGGGTCTACTACTTCGAAAACGGCCGCGGTCCGCGCGGGGGGCTTTTTACCAGCCAGCGCCTTGAATGGGTCGCGCCCGGGATCTCCAGGCAGATCGACAACCCCCGGATGCTGCACCTTCCGCTCTCCCGCATCAGGTTCCTCGCGGACCGGATGCGCCGGGGGCCGTACCACGGCCTCGTGTGCCGTATGCCCCCCTCCATCCGGGCGATTTTGGGCGCGCAGAAGATCCTCTCCCTCGCCCTCGTGCCGGTCCGGGTCGAGTCGGAGTGGCACGGCTTCCTCGGCTTCGACGACTGCATGGCGCCGCGCCGCTGGTCGAAGAGCGAGCTGGGGATCCTCCAGGCCGCCGCCGGGATCCTCGGCGGGGCGATCGAGCGAAGGAGGATCGAGGAGCGGCTGCGCAGCGTCCTCGAGTGCGGGATCGACTCGCTCGACGCAGGGATCTTCATCCTGAATCCGGAATGCCGCGTGATCTGGATGAATCGCGCCATGGAGCGGTTCTTCGGCGTGGGCCGCGAGCGGGTGCTCGGCGGCGACTATCGGCGATTCGTGCGCCGCGGCCTCCGCGGCGTCGTGGCGAACCCGGCGCAGTTCAGGCGCTGCGTGGCGCAGGGCCGCGGCGGGGGCGGGCGCGTTCAAACGTTCCGCTGCGAGGTGCTCCCCGGCGCCGGCCGGCAGCCGCGGGTGCTCCAGTACCGCTGCATCCCGATCAGGCGCGGGGCGCTCGCCGGCGGCAGGATCGAGCAGTACACGGACGTCACCGCCGTCGAGCGCGCGCACGCGGCCCTGAAGGGCTCGGAGGAGAAGTACCGGGATCTCGTGGAGCGGATGAACGAGGGGGTGTGCCACTCCGACGAGCGCAGGGTCATCCGGTACGCCAACCGGTGCTTTTACCGGATGTTCGGCTACGCTTCGGGCGAACTGATCGGACGGACCGAGGAGAGTTTCCTGGACGCCGGGGGGATGCGGATCTACCGGCGCGAGCAGCGGCGGCGAAGGCGGGGAGAGGCGACACGCTACGAGGTGCGGATCCGCGCCCGGAGCGGGGAGATGGTGCCGGTCCTCGTCTCCGCGGTCCCCGCGGTGGACAAGGGCGGGCGCTTCCGGGGCTCGTACGCGGTCTTCACCGACCTGCGCGCACAGAAGCGGCTCGAGGTGCTGAAGGAGGAAATACTCCGCGACGCCTCGCACGAACTCAAGGCCCCCGCCGCCAAGATCAGGATGGGGCTGGACCTCGTGAAGCGGTGCCGCCCGGAGCCGCTGAACGACGAGGAGCGGCTGGGGATCTCGATGATCGAGAGCGGGGTGGCGCGCATACGGAAGAACGTCGACTCGCTCATCGATTTCTCGGCCTTCGATTCGGGCGTCGTCGTTCTTTCCCGCGCCGCGGTGGACCTCGGGTCCCTCCTCGCAAACCTCGCGGCCGAGTTCAGCGCCGTGGCGGCCCGGAAGGGCCTCGCCCTCGTCGTCGAGCCCTACGCGCCGGGGCTGCGGCTCTCGGGGGACCGCGACCGCCTCTACCACCTGTTCCGGAACCTGCTGGAGAACGCGGTCAACTGCTCGCAGGCGGGTTCCATACGGATCCTCGCGCGGCATTCGGGCCGGGAGGTCGTGGTCTCCGTCGCGGACGAGGGGCGCGGGATCGAGTCGGGATACCTCGAGAGGATCTTCGACCGGCACTTCCAGCGCTACCCGAGCGAGGCGGGGACCGGCATCGGGCTCACCCTCTGCCGGAAGATCGCGCAGCTCCACGGCGGGAGGATCTGGGCCGAGTCGGGCGGGCGAGGGAAGGGGATGACGGTGCACGTCGCCCTGCCTGTCCGGGCCTCGCGGCGCTGAGGGGGGGGGCGGGCCGGGGAGACGGCGCGCCCGAGCGGGCGGGCGCCGCCCGGTAGTAGCGCCTCCCGTCGAACGATGTCTCCTCGACCGCTCCGGCCGCGGCGAGCCGCGCGAGGGGCCCGGGCAGCTCCTCGACCCGCACCCCGAGCCCCTTCGCTAGATCGCGCATCGTGGCCGGCCGCCGCGCCAGATACGCGAGGATCGCCCGCCTGATCCCCCCCCGACGCCGCGCCCCGCCGGCCCCGCGGAAACCGGCGACGATCTCCACGGGGATATCCCCGAGCGCCTTGGCAAGGACGAGGCGCGCGGCGCGCAACCCCCCGGCGTCGAGCGGCTTCGCGTTCACGCGGGCGGGCGGGCGGACGGCGGTGTTGAGCTGGACTCGCTCGGGCCGTATCCGCGCGGCCAGGGCGGCGATCCTCGCCAGTTCCCGCGGCGAATCGTTCACCCCCTTCAGGAGGACCACCTCGAGCCAGAGACGGCCCGGGAAACGCCGCCTGAAACGGGCGATCCCCTCCGCCACGCGGGAGAGGCGAAGAGAGGGGTGGGGCCGGTTGATTTGTCTGAAGACGCGGGCGGAGCCGGCGTCGAGGCTGGGGACGACCAGGTCGGCGTCGCGCAGGGCGCGCCGGACGCGCGGGTCGGAGAGGAGGGTGCCGCTGGTGAGCACCGCCACGGGGATGCGGGTCATCCGCTTCACCGCGCGGATCATCCCGCCGAGCCCCGAATGCAGCGTCGGTTCCCCGCAGCCGGAGAAGGTGATCCAGTCCACCCTGCCGCCCTTCCGCAACGCCGCGCCGACCTGCCTGACGACCTCGGCGGCGGGGACGTAGGCGCGCCGCCTTTTCGTCAGTCGCCGCGTCCGCCCGGCCTCGCAGTAGATGCAGTCGAGCGTGCAGGTCTTGGGGGGGATGACGTCCACGCCGAGCGAGATGCCGAGCCGGCGGGAGGGGACCGGACCGAAGACGAAGTTCCGGCGCACCTCGTTCTCCTTGTCGCGGGCGGGCGCCGCGGGGACGCCGGAGGGGATCCGGCCGCGCCGGGGCTTTCGCGCGGCGTTCAAGGGTTGCAGATCCGGCAGGGCTTCTTGCGGGCGGCGATCGCCTCTTCACGCGTCTTGTAGGTTACCAGGGAGGCCGGATCGATCCCCTTGGCCCAGGGGCAGTCGGAGCGGTGGAAGGTCTTGCCCCTATCGCCCGCGCAGTAGTTTCCATCCGTCCGCTTTTGCGGCGCCGGCGCGGCGGCCGGGGGCGCCGATGCGGTCACCGGGGCGGTCATACGCTCGCCCGGCGCCTGGACTGCCCCGGAAGTCTCGTTTGGCCTGCAGAGTTTGCAGGGGGCGTACCCGAGGGTCCCGGCCTCGGCGTAGGTCTGGAAATAGACCTTGTTCTTCTCCGCGGTGTCCTTCGTCCAGCGGCAGTCCGCGCGATGCGCCTTCATGCTCGCGGGGATGCCGAAGAACGGACCGGTGGAACGTTTTTCCCCTCCGGTTCGCGAGACCGTCGCCGCGCGAAGCGCGGCCAGCTCGTCTGCATCGGGCTTGCACGTCTTGCAGCCGACAAAACCGCCGGCCTCCGCCTCCTCGACGGAGGCGAGCGGGACCCTGGACTCCTCGGAGAGCTTCACCGCATAGCGACAGTCCAGCCGGTGGTACTTCTTCGTCTTCTTGTGGCCGACGTACTGTGCGGCCGCCTTGGGTTTCTCCTCCGCCGCCTTGGCGGTCTGGCGGTCACGCGCGGGGGAGCCGGTGAGCGCGGAGAGGGCCTTCTCGCACTCCTTGGCGGCCTCGGAGACATCGGCGGGATTCCAGTCGGGGTGGAGGAGCTTGATGCCCTTCAGGGTGGTGCGCGCCTGCTCGTACTTCTGGCGGGCCTCGAGCGTTGATCTCTCGGCTGCGATCCTGGCCTGGAGGGCGCCGACCATCAGGGCCTTGGCGTCCTCGAAGGCGGCCGAGGGGTCCTCCTGGGCGCGGACGCACGCGGCGTACGCCAGGAACACCGCCGCACGCAGGGCAACGGACCGCCTCATCGCCGAATCCCCCTCCCGAACCCGAAGCGCCTGTACGCCGCCACGCTGTAATCTAGCACGAAAAAGAGGCGCATCCAAGTCAAAATCGGGCGCGGCGGGGATCGGTGTGACGCACCCTGCGCCGCGGCATCGGGGCGCGACGGCGGCGGGGCCGAGGCAGAAAGGGACCCGTTCCCCGACGCCTCCCGCGGCGGCCGTCGCCCGCCGCTTACGCGAACTCGCTGTCCAGTTCGCCTCCCCCCTCGTCCCGCATCGCCTGCTGCGCGAGCGCCTCCGACTCCTTCTCGCCCGGTTGCCTGCGCCCGAAGAGCAGGCCGAGCAGAAGGTAGGCGGCGACCGGGATGACGAGCGTGAGGGTGAAGTATTTCAGCGGCGAGGCCTCGATGAAATGGCCGACCCTTCGCACAGGGTCCGCCCAGGTGAAACGGTTGAGGTTGAAGATCGTCACGACGAGGCAGGCGTAGTTGAAGATGAGGTTGCTGTCGGGGTTGTTGGCCTTCCACCAGCGGAGGCCCGCGGTCCGCTTTTTCCAGAACGGCCAGAAGAAGGAGGCGCCCATATACCCGGTGAGATCGCAGACGAGGTGGGCCCAGTAGGCGGCGAGGGCGACGAGGCCGTAGTACCAGCCGATATGCCAGCCCGCCGCCAGCGAGGCGAGCAGGGCCGCGGCGCACGCCGCGACGAAGCCGATGAAGAAGCTGTGCGTCCAGGTCCGGTGGAACGGGATGAACTCCACGAGCACCGAGTCGCCGGTCTTCCGGAAGCCGAGCTGGGGGCCGCTCATGATGTCCACGACCGTCGGACGGCCGTGCGTCTCGGTGAGCGGGACGCGCAGGCGGTAGCGCCCGACCCGGTGTTCCGCCGGCTCCGTGCCGAGGAACGGGATCTGGGAGGTGGTGACGATCGGGTTGATCACGACGACCACCTCGCTTTTCGCCGCGTCGAAACCGAGCACGTACTGGCGCCAGAGGTCGGCCCCGAGGCGGACGGTGTGGCACTTGACCTTCACCATCCGGTTCTCGTCCCACGCCTGCTCGATCGCCCGGCCGATGTCGGCGGCGATCGCGGCGGCGTCGGGCTCGAGCGGATCGGGATCGATCTGGTGGTCGTCGCGGGAGAAGAAGCTGTAGAACTTGAAGTCGAGGGTGTCGGCCATGATCCCGAAGATCCCGCCCAGGAGCATGATCCACGACTTCTGGTACCCGGCCATCTGCACCGCCCCCCCGAAGAAGGACGATGCGGCGACGCCGGTCATGAAATGCGTGATCCCCTTCATCCGCTCACGACCCCATTGCCGCCGTGAACCGGAAACGCCGAGGCTCCGTCCGCGAGGATCCGCGGCGAAATCGATCCGGCGCTCCGGGCGCATCCGCGGAGCGACCGCCGTCGCGCGGCATCCCCCGCGGCGGAACCGGATGTCACACCAGTCCCATCAGCCGCGCCACCGCCGGTCCCAGCCCGCCCATGTTCAGCGTGAGGGGGAGGAGGAGCACCCCCATGCAGTTCATCCTCCGGGAGTGGAAGTAGACCGGGATGAGGCCGATGGCGGTCGCCACCGTCATCAGTGCCAGACCCATCGGCCCCGTGAGCGCCCAGGTGACCGCGATGAGGAGGAAGAACATCGTCACCGAGAGGGCGCGATAGTTGACCTTGTTGATGAGGGCGATCATGAGCCTCGAATAGGCCAGGAGCAGGAAGAAGGAGATGCCGCCCGAGAGCATGATGGTGCCCAGGATCCGCCAATACTCCTCGTACGTGTGCGGGGTGTAGAACGGCCGGAGCATCCAGGCCATCCCGCCCCGCGTGCGGTGCAGGCTCGGGATGAACGCCATCAGGAAGCCGCCGATGTAGTAGACCGACTTCGAGGCGCCCTGCGAGATGATGAACAGCCGGTCGTCCCGCTGGGCCGTGACGTGCCCCGCGATGAAGCCGCCGATCCCGCCGGTGACGACGGGGAGGAAGGCGGCGATCAGGCCGCCCAGGAAGCCCCCGAATCCGCCGCGCGCCCAGAGGTTCGGGGCGATGTCGGCGCTTTGGCAGATGTGCTGCGGGGGGATCTCGGTCTTGGAGAAGATGTTGCCGATCACCCATGGGACGGCGAAGAGGCCGACGAAGACCGGCATGATGTTCTGGAACGCATACCGGATCGGCACGAGCGGCTTGTTCAGGATGATGACGCCGAGGATGCCGGAGAGGAGGAAGGTCAGAAGCCCCGCCCCGAGGTTCTTCCAGCCGTCGATGAAACGCCCCCAGCCGGTTTTCTGCCTGCCGCTCCCCTTGGGCCACTCGCTCATCAGCATGTAGGCGATGATGAGCCCCATGATCCAGAAGGTGTGCGGACGGGTGATCCGGTTGAGCGTGGGGAGCGCGCGGAAGAAGAGGGGGGTGGCGAGGAGCATCCCGACGATCCCCGCGAGCGCGCCCAAGCCGGTGAGGGCCGCCGCCTCGTAGCCGCGGCCCTGCATCATGTACTTCTGTCCCGGGAGCACGACGAAGATGGCGCTCTCGTCGGGGGCGCCGAGGAAGAGGGCGGGGATGGTGTTCAGGATCGCCCAGCCGACGACCATCGACATCATGAAGATCGGGACGTACGGCATCGGGATGAGGGTGCTCGTCCCCGCGCCCATCGTCAGGATGATGATGACCCCGGCGACGTTGTAGATGTGGAGGGCGGGCAGCAGGGAGAGGAGTGAGGAGGCGACCGTCCCCAGGACCGTGTACAGGATCACGAGCCAGGTATTCATCGGCTTACCGGTTGGGGGTGACCGCGGTCTCCTCGATGCGCCCGGTCGATTTCGGGACCACCTGGAGCGCGCCGCGGTATTCCCCCACGTGCCCCCGCACCTTGAGGAATCTCCCCTCCTCGATCTGAAGGCCAAGGGCGGTGACGCGGTCGCGAGTCGATTCCCAGAGGACCACGTCGATGGAGCCGGTCGGGTCGGTGAGCTGGAACTTCAGTCCGTTGGGGATCCTCGAGCGCGTGGTGACCTTGCCGACGATCGTGATCTCCCGCCCCTTGGCGGCATGGGTAACGTCGCCGATTTCCATCGCCGCCGCCGGCGTGGCGGCGGCCGCGGCCGCGAGACGGGCGACCCGCACCTTCTCGGGAACATTGACGAGCAGCCGCGCCCGGTCCTCGGTTATCTGGACCGTCCCCTCGACCGAGACTCGGTCGCCCGGCCCGGGGACGCGCCCCAGCTCGGTGAGGGCCTTCCCGGTGTCGGCGTACGCCGTGACCCGGATCGTCCCCGTGCCGTCGTCCAGCACGAAACCGATGCCGCCGTCGTCGTAGGCGCTCGTCCGCACGTTCTCCCCCTCGATCCTGACGTAGGCGAACGAGTTCATCGGCCCGAGGTCCCCCACCTTGACGAGCGGGGCCTTGATGCCGCGCGCGGCGAGCCAGATGAGGAAGAGTCCCCCGATCGAGACGGCGAGGGCGAAGAAGCGGAAGAACCGGATGCTCATCCGGAGCTTGTGCTCGCAGCCGCAGTAGGGGCAGCGGGTGTACGCCCCGACGAACTTCCCGCAGCTCGGGCAGAGGGTTTCCGGGGGGAAGTCGCGAACCGGCGTGCTGGGCGTGCGGCCTCCCGAAGCGTGCGCGTCGGGCCCTGTCATGGCGTCTGTCCCGGTGGTTGGACGCGGGAGGATACGTGTCCTAATTGATTTTCCGTTATCCGGAACCGAAATGCAATAGGAATTATCCCTTGACGTTCCCTGGTTTGTAGATGCGGGGTGAAACGTTTATATGGATCTGAGAAACCGGGGCTACACTATCCCCAGTCTTGAGAATCGCCTGGCACGCAATGAACGTTCCACCCAACCTGCGTCTCGAAGACTCTTGAAACGCAGCGTTGTTTCGGTCTTGTGTAACCGCACGCGCTTTGATGCAGAAATGACGGATTCCACTTCTTGAAATTGTGAACCAGCGTCTACCCGACACGGTATGACTTCCTACGTCTACAAACTGGGGAATGTCCCGGAATTATCCGGGGAATTATCCGGGGCGGAACCGCGGGGACGTCGGATCCGCGGGAGCGCCCTCCGGGCCCGTCCGTCCGTCTCTCGTGCGCCTCCGGCGTCTTTCGTCTCCCCTCGCGGGGGAGGGGAGGGATCGGATCCTGTGGTACAATGTCCCCCGGCGCGCGGGTGCGCGTCCGCGCGGTGCGGCGGGGGCCTGGGGCGATCGGGAGGAAGACGCGATGAAGAGGGGAGTGGCGTTCCTGGCGGCGGCGGTATGCGCGCAGGCGGCGTGCGCGGCGGGACAGCAGGAGGCGCGTGGTGCGGGGCCGCGGCAGGAGCGGCAGGCGATGGTCGCCCTGGTGCCGAAAGGATACCAGATACAGATTCAGCTCGACGACACCCTCGATTCGCGGACGACGCGGGTGGGGGAGCGCGTCCACGCCCGCCTCCTCGCGCCGATTGATGCGGGCGGGCGCACAATCGTCCCCGCAGGGACCCGCCTCCTCGGCACGGTGACCGAGGTCAAGAGCCCCACGGCGGGGCTGCTCAAGGCCGGCATCAAGTTCAAGATCGAGGCGATACTCCTCCGCGAAGGGGCGGTCCCGATCGAGGCCTCCGCGCACCTCGACGTCAACGACCTCGCGATGAAGGGCGGCAAGATGGCGGGCACGATGGCCGCGAAGGAGGTGGCCAAGAGCTTTATCCCCGTCCTCGGCACGGTCTACCTGATCCAGAACATCGCGAGCGGGGTGCAGTTCATCACGGAGGAGAAGGAGATCACCATCCCCGCGGGCACGCAGATGAAGCTCTGGTTCGACGCGGAGACGAGGATACCTGCGGGGCGGTGACGCCGCGCCGCGCCCGGCCCGTCAAACGCCGTGGGCCCGCCGGGTCCGGGCGAAGCCCGGCAGGAGCCCTGCGCGGCTACCGCTCCCCCTTCAACACCACGAGTTCCGGCGCGACCTTGAGGAGCAGGCGCTTGCAGCGCGCGCGGGTCTCCTCGATGCTCGTGTAGGTGAGCACCTCCTCGGCGAGCGTCCGCGCGTCCGCGAGCTGCACCGAGCGGATGATCTTCTTGATCTCCGGGATGGAGACCGCGCTCACGCTGAACTCGTCGAGCCCCATCCCGAGCAGGATCAGGGCGAGCGACGGCTCCCCCGCCATCTCCCCGCACATCCCCACCCAGATGTTCTCCCGGTGCCCGGCCGTGATCACCTGGTGGATGAGCCGGAGGATCGCCGGGTGGCGCGGCTCGTAGAGGTAGGCGATCTTCTCGTTGACCCGGTCGACGGCGAGTGAGTACTGGATCAGATCGTTCGTCCCTATGCTGAAGAAGTCCACGTGCGTGGCGAGGATGTCGGCGGTGAGGGCGGCGGCGGGGGTCTCGATCATCGCACCGACCTCGATCTTCTTGTCGAATTCCTTCCCGCCCTTCCGGAGCTCGCCCGCGCACTCGTCCAGGATCCCCCGCGCGCGCACCAGCTCGTCGACCCCCGAGATCATCGGGAACATCACCTTCACGTTGCCCCGCGCCGAGGCGCGCAGGATGGCGCGGAGCTGCATCTTGAACAGGTCGGTCCGCTCGAGGCAGAAGCGGATCGCGCGCCAGCCGAGGAACGGGTTCATCTCCCGAGGCACCTGGAGGTCGGAGAGGAACTTGTCGCCGCCGAGATCGAGGGTCCTGATGATGACCGAGTGCGGATACGCCTGCTCCGCGACCGACCGGTACGCCTCGAACTGCTCCTCCTCGCCGGGGATGTCGCGGCGGTTCATGTAGAAGAACTCGGTGCGGTAGAGCCCGATGCCGTCCGCGCCCTGCGCGAACGCCGCGGGGACGTCCTCCGGCAGCTCGATGTTGGCGGCGAGGGAGACCCGGTAGCCGTCGAGCGTCTCGGCGGGGAGGTCCTTCAGACTGACGAGGCGCTCCTCGATGACCCGCAGCCTCGTCCTGACGTGGGTGTACTCCCGCAGCGTGGCGCGGGAGGGGGAGGCGATGACCACGCCCCCGGTCCCGTCCACGATGAGGGTTTCGCCGGCCTTGACCTTGCGGCTGATGTCGCGGAGCCCGACCACCGCCGGCGCCTTCAGCGATCGGGCGAGGATGGCGGTGTGCGAGGTCAGGGCGCCGATGTCGGTGGCGAAGCTGATCACCTTCTCCTGGTGCATCAGGGCGGTGTCGGAGGGGGAGAGGTCGTAGGCGACGATGATGACCTCCTCCGTGAGCCGGCCCACGTCCTCGCGCTTGCGGCCCATGAGGTTGTGGAGCACCCGCCGGGTCACGTCGCGGATGTCGCTCGCGCGCTCCTTGAGGTAGTCGTCCTCGATCTGGGAGAAGATCTCCTCGTACTTCCGGGAGACCTGCTGGAAGACGTACTCGATGTTGAACCGATCGCGCTCGATCGTCTTGATCACGTCCTCGATGAAGGAGCGGTCCTCGATGACGAGGATGTGGGCGTTGAAGATCTTGGCGTGCGCGGCGCCGAGGCGCTCGGAGACCTTGTCCTGGATCTGGAGGATCTCCTGGCGGGTGCGGATGAGGGCGTCCTCGAAGCGGGCGATCTCGAGGGGGACCTGCGCGGCGTCGATGCGCCGCTTGATGGCGACGACCTCCTCGGAGTCGAAGATGAACGCCTTGCCGATGGCGACGCCGGGGGAGGCGCCGATCCCGCGAAAGACCCGCTCCTGCATCCGCGCCGCGTGGGGGGGCATCTCAGTCCTCGCCGAACCTGTTGTTCACCAGCTCCTCGAGGGCGTTCACCGCGTTCTCGGCGTCATGTCCCTCCGCCGTGACGGTGATCTTGAGACCCTTCCCGGCCGCGAGCATCATGATGCCCATGATGCTCTTGCCGTTGACCCGCTCGCCCCCCCGCTCCACGCTGATCTCCGAGGCGAACTTGCTGGCCAGCTGCACGAACATCGCCGCCGGTCTCGCGTGGAGGCCGAGCGCGTTGGTGATGGTGAGCTCCCTGCGCACGATCGGTTCCGCCATGGCAGTCTCTCCGCTACTCCTTCTTCATGACCTCGATGAGCCCCCGGTCAAGCGCGCGGGCGGCGTGCCTGCCCATTTTCTTCAGGCGCTGGTTGAGCGCCGCCGCCTCGAGCAGCAGCACAATATCCCTGCCGGGCCGCACCGGGATGATCAGGTGCGGAAGCCGCTGCCCGAGTATCTCGATCTCCTTGTCCTCCAGCCCGAGGCGCTCGTACTCCTTTCCGCTCTCCCACTCCTCCAGGGTCACCACCAGCTCGACCTCCTGCGCGTCCTTGATGCAGGTCGCCCCGTACAGGTCCTGTACGTTGATGATCCCGAGCCCTCGGATCTCCATATGGTGCTTCACGATCTCGGCGCCGGCCCCGAACAGCCGCGTGCCGTCGCGGAGCTGGATCTTCACGACGTCGTCGGCGATCAGACGGTGGCCTCGCTTGATGAGGCCGAGGGCGCACTCGCTCTTCCCCACGCCGCTCCTGCCGCAGATGAGGATCCCCACCCCGTAGACCTCGAGCAGGTCGCCCACGATGGTCGTGGAGGGTGAGAACTGGTCCTCGAGGAAGATGGTCGCCTGGTTGATGAGCGCCATCGTGACCATCGGGCTCCGGAAGAGCGGGACCCGCTCGCGGCACGCCTCCTCGGGGAGCTCGATCGGCGGGAGATAGTTGCGTCCGATGATGACGCAGGGGACGCGCCGGCGGAGCAGCTCGCGTATCCTCTTGCGGCGCAGGCCGGGTTCCATGCTGTTGAGGTAGTTGATCTCGACCATCCCGAGGACCTGCGGGCGGCGGTTGGCGAAGTAGTCGAAGTAGCCGGCGAGCGCGAGGCCGGGGCGGTTCAGCTCGGGGACCATGATGCGGCGCTTGAGCCCCTTCTCCCCGGCGACGAGGCGGAGCTTCAGGGTGTCGCGGGTGCTGTGGTAGAACTCCTCGACCTTGATGCCGCGCATCGCGCTCCTCCCCCTAGCGCGCCTCGATCAGGCCGTAGTCGCCGCCCTTCTGCTCGTAGACCACGCACGGGGCTTTCGTTTCGACGTCCATGAAAAGGCGGTAGGTCTCCTCCTCGCCCGCCATCGCCTCCACCGCCTCCTCGGGCGAACACCAGTTGACCAGGCGGTCCTCCTTCCGGACGATGCGCGGCCGCCGGCCCTCCCCGAGCGCCTCCTCGCGGTAGACCCGCATCCGGAAGACGGCGGGCCGTCCGGGACCCTGGAGCTTCTGGGGGGTCAGGAGCCCGATCTCCCCCGCGCCGGGGCGGACGAGCAGGTTCACGCGGCCGGTGTCGGCGTTGAGGAAGGCGAAGAAGAGGTGCCCCTGCACCTTCATCTGGAGGATCGCCTCGTTCGCGGCCACCCGGTTCATCGGGAAGCGGATCGTGATGCCGCCACGCTCCGCCTCCTGGCGGGGGGCGGCACGGCGGGGAAGACGCCGCGCAGACCTCCCCCTGCGCGTGTAACGCTCCTTGAAGCGGCGGAGCTGGCGCTCGAGTTTCGCGGCGGCGGCGTCGATCGAGGCGTACATGTCCGACGTCTCGCCGCGGCAGAAGAGCTCCAGGTTCTTGCCGCGCACGGTGATCTCCGCCAGATGCCGGTACTTCTGCACGTCCAGGATCAGGTGCGCCTCGTTCAGGTGGGGGCGCTCCGTCACGATCCGCTCCAGCTTTTCGCGGGCGTACTGTTTCATCGCCCCGGTGACGCTCACGTGGCGTCCCGTCACGATCAGTTGCATGGCACCTCCTCCGAAACGCGGCCTACATCTCGAACCGTTCGCCGAGATAGAACTGGCGGGCCTCCTGGTCGTTGATGAGGAAATCGGAGGTCCCGTGGGTCAGCACCTTCCCCTCGTAGATAAGGTACGACCGGTCGGTGATGGTCAGGGTCTCGCGCACGCTGTGGTCGGTCAACAGTATGCCGAGCCCTTTCTTCTTAAGGTTCGCGATGATCTGCTGGACGTCGAAGACGGCGATCGGGTCCACGCCGGAGAACGGTTCGTCCAGGAGCATGAAGGAGGGCGAGGTCACGAGGGCCCTGCTGATCTCGAGGCGCCTGCGTTCGCCGCCGGAGAGGGTGAACGCCTTCTGCGTGGCGAGGTGGGCGATGCCCAGCTCCTCGAGGAGCTCCTCGAGGCGCGCCTTCCGCTGCGCCCGCGAGAGCGGGAGGGTCTCGAGGATGGCCATGATGTTCTGCTCCACCGTCAGTTTCCTGAAGATCGACGGCTCCTGGGAGAGGTAGCTCATCCCAAGGCGCGCGCGGTGCGCCATCGGCATCGAGGTGATCTCCTGCCCGTTGAACAGGACCGTGCCGGCGTGGGGGCGGATCAGGCCCACGATCATGTAGAAGGAGGTCGTCTTCCCCGCCCCGTTGGGGCCGAGGAGCCCCACGATCTCGCCGCGGTTGACCGTGATGTTCACGCCGTTGACGACCGCGCGGCCGCCGTAGACCTTCACGAGGTCGACGGTCCGCATCAGGGCCGCCTCCTGCGCGCCGTGGGCGGCGAGGGCCTTCTCCTGCGCCGCCCGCGAGACCGGGAGGGCCCCCGCGGGCTCGGCGGCGGCCCGCCCCTCTTTGGGCGCCGCCTTCTCCCGGGAAGCCGGGTGGTTGCCGTGTCCGCTGTCCATGCTGTCGCCTTTCCGGCCCAGGATCAGTCGCCCGCCCCGCGCGCCCCGGGGAGGCCGCCCAGGGCGTCCGAAACCCCCGAGCCCTGGTCCGAGTAGAAGATCATCCGGGCCCTCGGCTCGAATATGGTCCGGTCCTGGTCCTTGAAGATCGTGATCTTGTCCGCCGTGTAGGCGTTGGGGCCGTGCAGTATCTTGGGTTCGCCGGTGAGGAGGATCCTGCCGTCGGCGGCGGTGTAGGAGGCCCTGCGGCTCACCGATTTCCTCCCGTGCGCGTCGATCACAACCTGCCTTCCGGTCGCGACGATCTCCCTGACCTCGCGGGTGACGTTGTCGAAGGTGACGGTCATCTCGTCGGCCCACATCTCCCCGCTCTTGTCCTTGAGGTGGACGCTGCCCGCGAAGACGGCGATATTGTTCGCGTAGTCAACATCGAGGCGGTCGGAGGTGACCACCGTGGGCGGGTTCGGCGCCGCGGGCCGGGCGGTCGGGGCCGCCTCGGCGGCCGGGGCCGCCTGGCCGGGCGCGGCGGCGAGGAGGAGCATCGCGGCGAGGGCGGCGGCGGTCACCTGATCGCCCCCTTGCCCCCGGTGCCGGTGAAGATCACCTTCACGTCCTTCCTGAGCGCGCCCCTCTTGCGCTCGTGGTCCCAGTCCATCCCGGTGCCGGTGGTGACCGAGTTCTCGGTGGCGATGGTCACGAACTCGTCGGTCTTGAGCCGGCGGGTCTCCTTGTCGAGCACCGCCTTGTCCGTGGTCGCCACGGTGTTCGTGCCGTCGTCGGAGAAGAAGATGGCCCGGACGTTCTTCAGCTCGATCGTCTCCGGCGAGAGGAACGTCGCGGAGCTCCCCGCCACCTTCCACTCGATCTTGCCGTCCTTGCGGGTCGAATTGAAGGTGAACCCGTCCCTGAGTTCGGACCCCGGCTCCTGCGGCGCCGCAGGGGGATCCTCGGCCGCAGCGAGGGTGCAGGGGAGCGCGAGGAAAAGCAGGCTACGGCCTATATGCACGAAGCGCATCCTCCCACCTGCCCTGGGCCTTCAGGATCAGCTCCACCACCTCTCTGAAGGCCCCCTCCCCCCCGTGCGCCGCGGTGACGAGGCAGGCTGCCTTGCGGAGTTCTCCTGGGGCGCCGGCGACGGCCACGCCGAGCCCCGCCCCCGCGACGAGCGCGAGGTCGGGGAGGTCGTCCCCGATGCAGCAGAGCTCCTCCGGCGCGAGACCGTACGCCGTGCATAGTATAGCACGTATGCGGCCCTTGTCACCCGCGCGCTGCCAGAGGCGGTCCACCCCGAGCTCCCGGCTCCGGCGGGCGAGGGCGGCGGAGGAGCGGCCCGAAACCAGGAAGACCTTGAGCCCCGCCCGGCGCGCGAGGATGATCCCGAGGCCGTCGCGGGCATGGAACCGCTTCAGTTCCGTCCCCCGCGTTCCGTAGATGATGCCGCCGTCGGTCAGGACCCCGTCCACGTCCGAGACGACGGCGCGGATGCGGCGGGCGCGTGCCAGGATTTCGGATTGTCTCATCGTACACTACGCCACGGGCGCCGCGGGGAAACGCTCCTGCGCCGATTAGTCACCCGATGCCGATCAGGTCCACCACGTCGAGCATCCCGACCGGCCGCCGCGTGGCGTCCGTCACGGGAAGCTCGTCGAGTTTGCGCCCCTTCGGGTTGTCCCCGCGCATCACGCGGAGCGCCTCGACCGCGAGGCGCCCGGGGCCGATGGTGATCGGATTCCGGATCATGAAGTCGCGGATGGGGCGCGAGGCGATGTCGCCGCGCGCCTCGAAGGCCCGGCGGAGGTCGCCGTCGGTGAAGATGCCGGCGAGTTTCCCCGACGAATCCACGACCGTCGCGGCGCCCGCCCGGGCCCTGGTGATGGCGAGGAGCACCTCCTTGACCCGCGTCCCCGTCCCGACGATCGGATTGGCCTTTCCCGTCCGCATCACGTCGGCGACCTTCAGCAGCCGGCGCCCCAGCGCGCCCGCGGGGTGGTAGAGGGCGAACTCCTCGGGCTTCAGGCGCTTCCTGCCGATCAAGGCCACGGCGAGCGCGTCGCCCATGGCGAGCATCGCGGTGGTGCTGGCCGTCGGGGCGAGGCCGAGGGGGCAGGCCTCGCGCGCCACGCCGACGTCGAGGACGATGTCGCTATGCACGGCGAGCGACGAGCGGGGGGCCCCGGTGAGGGCGATGAGCAGCGCGCCGATCTTCTTCACCACCGGCACGAAGCGCAGCATCTCCTCCGTCTCCCCGCTCGACGAGAGGGCGAGGACGACGTCCTCCGCGGTCACCATCCCGAGGTCGCCGTGCACCGCCTCCGCCGGGTGCATCGACAGGGAGGGGATGCCGATGCTCGCGAAGGTGGCCTGGATCTTGCGGCCGATGATCCCCGGCTTCCCCATCCCGCAGACGATCACCCGGCCGCGGCAGGCGTAGATCGCCTCGACCGCCCGGTTGAACGAGGCGGAGAGCCGTGTGCCGAGATCGAGGATCGCCGCCGCCTCGATCCTGAAGACGTTTCGTGCGACCCTCAGGTGGCTCTTGTTCCCGCGCATGTGCGCCTCACCCCCCCGCCGCGATGCGGTGGATCGCGACGCAGTCGTCGAGCAGCGCCCCCGCCTCGGCGAGCGGGAGCTGGTTCGGCCCGTCGCAGCGCGCGCGGTCCGGGTCCGGGTGTATCTCGAGGAAGAGCGCGTCGCAGCCGGCGGCGACCGCCGCGCGGGCGAGGACGGGGACGAACTCGCGCTGCCCGCCGGTGCTGCCGCCGAGGCCGCCGGGGAGCTGGACGCTGTGCGTCGCGTCGAAGACCACCGGCCATCCGAAGCCGCGCATCAAGGGAAGCGCGCGCATGTCGCTCACGAGGTTGTTGTAGCCGAACGAGCTCCCGCGCTCCGTGAGGAGGATCTGTCGAGCCCCGAACGCCTCGCACTTCTCGACGATGTTCTTCGCGTCCCACGGGGCGAGGAACTGCCCCTTCTTGACGTTGACCGCCCGCCCCGTGGCGCAGACGGCCCGGAGCAGGTCCGTCTGGCGGCAGAGGAACGCCGGCACCTGGAGGATCTCCGCGACCTCCGCCGCCGCGGCCGCGTGCCCCGGCTCGTGCACGTCCACGAGCGTCGGGAGTCCCGTCTCCGCCTTGACCGCCGCCACGACCGCGAGGCCCTTCGCGAGGCCCGGGCCGCGGAATGCGTTCACGGCGGTGCGGTTGGCCTTGTCGTAGGAGGTCTTGAAGACGAGCGGGACGCCGCGGGCGCTGCAGAGCTCCTTCAGGCGGCGCGCCGTCTCGAGGACGGTCGCCTCGTCCTCGATGACGCAGGGGCCGGCGATCAACACGAGGGGAAGCCCCCCGCCGATCCGCACCCCGCGCGCCTCGACGATCCGCGTCTTCATCTCAGACGACATTGTACGCCCCCCGCCGCCGCCGGCGCCACAAAGAACATCAAGGAATACACGTTGCCACAGAGAGCACAGAGGGCACAGAGAGCAAAGAAACACACATGTTTTTCACAAAGAGCAAAAGAGAGAAAGAGGCTGTGTTTTTCTTATTGAAAAGGGATCAGCCTCTCTCTTTGACTCCTTTACTCTTTGTGAAAACGCCGAAGCAGTATCTCTCTGTGCTCCGTGTACGCCGCCGTGTGCGATTCCTCTGTGATCTCTGTGGCGACGTTACTGTTTCTCGGCGAAGATCTTCCGCACACGCTCGAGGTCCTCCGGCGTGTCCACGCTCACCGGATCCCACGGCGTCTCCAGGACGCGCAACCGCTCCCCATGCTCCAGTATGCGCAGCTGCTCGAGCCGCTCGAGCTTCTCGAGCGGCGTCGGCGGCCAGCTCGTGAAGGAGAGGAGGAACTCCCGGCGGTAGGCGTAGAGGCCGACGTGCTTGAGGGCGGGGCCGCGGCCGCCCGCCGCCTCCCGAACGTAGGGGATCCGGGAGCGCGAGAAGTAGAGGGCGTCGCCGCGCAGGTCGCGCACCACCTTGACGACGTTCGGGTCGTCGGCGTCCGCGGAGGAGGCGAGCGAAACCGCCAGGGTGGCCGCGTTCAGCGACGGATCGTCGAGAAGCGCCCCGACCGCCGCGTCGATCGCCTCCCCGCGGATCAGCGGCTCGTCGCCCTGGATGTTGACGACAATCCCGCAGTCCATCCCCGCCGCCGCCTCGGCGACACGGTCGCTCCCGGACCGGTGCGCCGGGGAGGTCATCAGCGCCGTTCCGCCGTGCGCCTCGACCGCCTCGAAAACCCGCCGGTCGTCGGTCGCCACCGCGACGTCGTCGAGGCGCCGCGCCCGGCGCGCGGCGTCGAGCACCGCACAGACGAGGGGGACGCCGCCGATCTCGGCGAGCATCTTGCCGGGGAGCCGGGTGGAGCCGTACCGCGCCGGGATGATGCCGATGGCCTTCGTCATAGCATTGCCCTTCAGAGGATATGTGGTGCCACAGAGGTCACAGAGAGCACAGAGAATACGGTTTCAGCCGCGGATTGCCGCAGATATGGAAACAACTTTTCGTGCCACGGATCGACACGGCTGATCGCGGAGTATCTTTGAATTTCACAGTACACCTATCCGTGATGATCCGTGGCAACGCAGCCAGTTTACTCTGTGATCTCTGTGTCCTCTGTGGCGGCAGAATATCACCGCGCGGGATCCCGCGACAGGATCCAGTCCGCGGCCGCGGCGAGGTCGGCGGCGACGTGGTCGGAGAGCCGCTTTGCCCCGAGCTCCGCCTGCGTCTCCTCCCCCGCGCCGGTCAGGACGAGGATCGTGCCGCACCCCGCGTGTATCCCCGTCTCGATGTCCGAACGCCGATCCCCGACGAAGTACGAGCGCGCGAGGTCGATATCGTACCGCGCCGCGGCGTCGAGCACCATCCGGGGCGAGGGCTTGCGGCACCGGCACCGGGCCTCGGGGAGGTGCGGACAGTAGAAGATGCCGTCGAGCGCGACCCCCGCCTCCCGCAGGCCCGCCGCCATCCGGTCGTGCACCCGGCGGAGGTCCTCCTCGTCGAAGAAGCCGCGCGCGATCCCCGACTGGTTGCTGACGACGAAGACGCGGTAGCCGGCTTCCTTCAGGCGTCTGACCGCGTCGACGGCGCCCGGGAGGAATCGGAACCTCGCGGCGTCGCCGAGGTAGCCGGGGTCGTGATTGAGCGTGCCGTCCCGGTCGAGGAAGACCGCCGCCTGTTTCACGGGTACATCGCCTCGAGCAGCTCCCTCCGGGTGGCGACCGCCGTCCCCACCTTGCCCACCACGACGCCCGCGGCGTAGTTGGCGACCGTCGCCGCCTCCTCCATCGAGGCGCCGCAGGCGAGGGCGAGGGTGAAGGTGCTGATGACGGTGTCGCCGGCGCCGGAGACGTCGTAGACCTCGCGGGCCACGGTCGGGATGCGCGTCGGCGCGCAGCCGCCCTGAAAGAGGCACATCCCCTGCTCGCCGAGCGTGACGAGCACCCCGCGGCAGCCGAGGCGGTCGAGCAGAACCCCGCCGACCTCCTCGAGGCCCGCCCGGTCCTCCGCCCCGGCGAGCCAGTACGCCTCGGGGCGGTTGGGGGTCATGACGGTGATCCCGCGGTAGTCGATGCGCCGCCCCATCTTGGGGTCGACCGCGAGGATCGTGTCGTGCCGCCGGGCGAGGCGGATCAGCTCCTTGACGAGCCGCTGGGTCACCAGCCCCTTGCCGTAGTCCTCGATGATGACTGCGTCGAGCCCGTCCATGACCGACCGGACGTAGGAGAGGAGACGCGCGATATCCTTCTCCGTGACCTCCGTCTTGCTCTCGCGGTCGACCCTGACCACCTGCTGGCTGTGCGCGACGATGCGCGTCTTCAGGGTGGTGGCGCGGCGGGGGTCGCTGATGATGCCGCCGGGATCGATCTTCCCGCGGGTGAGCCGCTCCATCAGCGCCATCCCGATCCGGTCCGCGCCGATGATGCCGCAGACGTGCGCCTTGGCGCCGAGGGCGGAGATGTTGTTGACGACGTTGGCGGATCCGCCGGGAACGTCGGACTCCGAGGTGACCTCGACCACGGGGACCGGCGCCTCGGGGGAGATGCGCCCCACCGTGCCCCAGACGAACCGGTCGAGCATCAGGTCGCCCACCACCAGGATCCGGGCGTCCTCGAATCTCCCCAGGAGCCGCTCCAGTTTACGTCTCGAGATCTTCTTCACGCGCGCCCCCGTCAGAGTTTTTCGATGATTGCCTGCGCGAGGAGCGGGATCATGATCTCGTGGTGGCCGAGCAGGTACTGTCCGGTTCCCCCGGCGGCGACCGGCCGGCGGACCACGTTCTGGAGGGGGCGGTACTGGAGCAGCATGTCGAAGACCGCGGCGGTGAAGTTCCGCACCGGCCTGCCGGCGCTGCGGGCGACCGTGAGCGCCTTGAGGAACACCTCCGGCAGCACCACCGCCGAGCCGAGATGGAGCACGACGCCCCCGTTTCCGAGCCGCGCCACCACCTCCGCGAGGAGGCGGAAGTCGTCCATCGTCGTCTTGCCGATGATCCTCCCGTCCGCCTGGGGGTGCTGGTGGATGATGTCGGTCCCGATGGCGATATGCACCGTCGCGGGGATGCGGAGGCGCACCGCCTCCGCGAGGAGGCTCGCCTCGCGGTGCGGGAGGCGGCGCTCGAGGATGTAGCGGCCGAGCGCCCATCCGGCCCCGAGCTCCTCCGCCTCGCCGAGGAGGAGCGCCTCGTTCATCATCCGCCCCGTCTCGCGGGCCATCCCGAAGGTGCCGCGCTCGAGACCCGCCTGGACGTTCTCGGAGGTCTTGCCGATGAGGGCGACCTCGAAGTCGTGGATGCTCGTGGCGCCGTTCATCGCGATGGCGGTGACGGCGCCGCGGCGCATCAGGTCGATCAGGACGGGGCTCAGGCCGCACTTGACCACGTGCCCCCCCATCATGGCGATCACCGGCTTGCCGCGCCGGCGGGCGGAGACGACCGCGTCCACGACCGCGCGCAGCCCGGTGGCCGCCAGGATCCGCGGGAGGGAGTCGTAGAAGTCGCGGAACGAGGCCCCCTTCCGGCCGGGCCGCCCGAACATCGCGCGGGTGACCTTGTGCTTCCTCCGGGAGAGGGGGACCGTCTTCACGCGACGATGCAGGGGAAACCGCGTTTTTTCAGCCATGGGGGCCTTTGTATGCCGCCGCGAAGGCAACGCCGGGACCGAGGAAAAAACGCCTGAAACCGGTCGCGGGAAATCGGCGGTTGCGCCCGCGTCGGTGCGCCTCGGCGGCGACCAGTGACGGGAGAAATGCTATCAGCAAAAGTGCCGGAAGTCAATTGCGCCGGGCGCCGGGTGAGGTACCCATTTCAGAAGAAGATAACTTCCAAAGTGGCGTTCATACTTGGTGCAGCCCCTTTGCGCCCGCGCGAAGTGGAGGAACTCCTTCACCTACCGGATCAGGTACGGCCGGTGCTTGGGAAGCACCAACTCCTACGCGCGCAAGAAATTGGAGCAGCCGTCCAGCACTGACTTCGACTGTTCATCGGTATCAGTCATAACGGAATACCCGTGTTATACACAAATCTCTATAACTACGGCATATCCGTTGTTATGGTAATCGCCGAATTGCGTGACGCCAAGATCTTCTCTGGATGGAAGGAGGAAAAGATTGACAGAACATCTGGTCGGCAATATTCTGGACGAGAGAAGCGCGGGGTTCTCTATAAACGGAGATTGTGTAGATAAACAAGTTCGAGCAAAACAGATGAAATGGTTCAGGCAACGCAGTGAACAGCCATCGAGATTCGATCCACCAGGACCAAGCCCATGGTATCTACGCGGAAGGAAGATCGAGACAAGCGCAGGGATTCTCACTTGGGCTGACTTCGGCAATCATCCGGTCTTGGCGGGCGTGTCCCGTCTTCAGACTCGCGAATCCGCCGATGTCATGTTGCTGGACTTCGGCTGTTACTTCAGCCCGTTGGAGAGCGGTCTGATCCTACTGTGGTACGAACACGCCAGAAATGACGACGATCCAACCACGAATCCGTTCATCCACTTTGACATCATCGACCCTTCCGGCTTGACGCCCATAGAAGACGCCTCATCAGAAGCCGATCGAATGCGAAAGGGGAAGCAGCACCGAGTGTTTGCCCCGCCGGCGATAGCGGACTTCACTTGTTTCACCGCCCTTCCCTCTGGTCGACACAATCTCGCAGACTTACCTCCGGCGTTTGCGACGATTGAGGAAACACTCGTCCTGGCCGACTACTGCCCGAACGGGAAACCGAGCAACTACTTCGACCAGATGTGTCGGGCAATCTTCGCCTTCGATTTCAGGGGGGGCCGGGTAGAAGTCATTCCTCAGGACTGGTTCAACGACGGGAAGTATGACTTCGGCTACCAATGGATCACACGTGTGGCGCGAGATCCAGACACGGGGCGCATCTTGGGGGACGGGATTCGACTCGGATTCTTCCGGCTAGACGAGACCGCGAGACACGTCGATGAGTGGCTCACAAGCGATCCCTTCTATGGACCAAGAGGATAAGAAGCTCGAACCAGCGCTTTCAGCCTATCGGCGGCCCGGGGCCGCCTCAGGCTGAAGCGTAACGTTCGCTGAATGAAAGGAAACAAAACACAGATGACACTCGCTTTACGTATTAGCTTGATGGCTCTCCTAATCACAGGCTTGGAAGCAGTAGCTTTTGGAGAAGAGAAAACGGGAATGGATGCCTTCAGGCTTATGCAAGAAGGAAAAGCGAAGGAGGCGATACAGATATTTGAGAATTTGTCGGCAAAAGGTGATACCAAAGCCATGGTACAGCTCGGACTCTATTATTATGAAGGAACTGGGGTAAAACAAAACTATCCCAAAGCCATGGACTGGTGGTTGAAGGCGTTCACTAATCAGAACGCTGATGCATTTGTAAATCTCGGTGTCATGCACAGGGATGGTCAAGGCGTTCCAAAGAACAAGAAGATTGCGTATTGCGTTTTCCTGACAACGCACATGTGTGGCTTGGGTTCAGAATCCACCCAGTATCGTTCTAACAGTTCCCTCCGGCGAATCATGGAGGAACTCTCAAAAGAAGACATTAAAGATTGCCTCTCGAACTATACGCTCGGATACATTACGGCATACATCGAGGCCAGAGGGCAGATGAAAGGCATTCCGGACGAATACAAGCCCTCTGATGAGAATCCAGCACTCAAAGATACGGGCTGGTGGTTGGACAGTGAGCTTGACGCCATTTATGGACCGCCCACAGAAGCAGAAAAGAAGAGGCGAGAAGATAGAGACAGGCAGAGGCAGTTAGAAACAGCTTCCCTAAGACATACGTTGGTGTTTCAGATCAAGTTTCCAGAGAAGTCAGCGAAGCAGTTTCGATCCTATGACTTCATTACTGATCAAGGCATGGGTTCTGGACCCATTCCAGAGAAGAAGCTTGAGGGGCAAGGTGACTATCTTGTTTATGAAGATGATGCTCTGATTTACGCAAATCAGCATCGGTACGTGACAATTGAGAACGATAAGGATGAGACCATCGTCTTCAAGATTGATCATCCAGTCAAACCGGCCCCCTCTGATTGGAGCAAGTGGCAGAAAGCGGATTACATCTTAACAGATGGCATGGAGAAATTCACGCTTCTCCACGGGGGAGAACCAAAGAGCAGGAAAGTCGATGTGCCAGTCAACATGCCGACACTGAGATTCAAAATTATTAAGAAATGACAGCGAACAACCCACTGAACGGTACGGCGTACCGCCGCCCGTTAGTGGAAGCGTTGAGCCGACGCGTGCGCGTCGGCTCAACGGGCGGCGGCTGTTCCCAGCCGCTGGCCGGTCCGCGCTGCGCGCGGCCCAACCAGCGGCTGGAGCCTACGGCCCTGCAGCGAGCAAGCTCGCCTCCGGTCCGAGGCTCAGCCGCCGCCCGTTCGGCAGGAGGAAGAATGACAGAACGGAAGATCATTGCGGGGACGACGATGTTCTTCGGCGTGCCCGCCAAGCCGATGCCGGAGATCATGGCGGATGCGATTGGTCAGATTGTCGCCCAAGTCCCCGGCATCGTCGAAGCGTATCTTCCTCAATGCTATGTCCAAGGCGACGAAGCAGCGAGGCAGGTACTTGTAGTCGGAGTCACTGCCAAAGACCAGATTCCGGCGATCATGCAACACCTCATGGGCAAGATGGAACTCGTCATGCCGCCCAAGCAGTTCATTGACATCCTTCCGTTTCAGGTCGCCGACATGCCATCGGAAGCAAGAGTCGCGGAGTGCAGGGTATTCGGGGGATCGAAGCCGCCAGAGCGCAAACAACCATGGTGGAAACTCTGGTGAAATCAGAGCCGAACCAGCAAATGCTCGGTACGGCTTCGCCGCCCGAGAGTTGCAACGTTGAGGCGACGCGCTAAGCGCGTCGCCTCAACGGGGCTGCGGCTGGCGCCGCTGGCCGGGGCGCGAGAAGCGCGCGCCCCAACCAGCGGCTCGACCGCACGGCCTGCGGCGGGCAGGCCCGTCTCCGGCCTCCGGTCAGCCGCAGCCCCGTTAGATTGCTATCGGATATAAATGAACAGAACAAGCCAATACAAGCTTCTCTATCTCCTCGCAATGATTCTGATCGGTGCACCTGTTGTCTTCTGCATCTTTTACTTTCGGCTTTCTTTGCAGGCAGTAATGCTTGTTGCTGTCTTGTTGCTCATTCCTGGAAGACTTCCTGGCTTTTTCTGGCGCGATTTTTCCCGTGGGCGCAAGCTCTTGAGTACAGGAGATTGGGAAAGCTCCCTGAAGTACTTCGAACGCTTTCTCTCTGAGGTGAAAAGGCGTCCCTGGCTCAAGCATTTTATTTGGGGCTCATGACGGAATTTTGTGAGCCCAGGCCCATGGTTGGAAGCGTCCCATCCATGGGGTACAGGTTTGTATGATCTTGAGTTTCATGTACTCCTCGTCCCGATAGCCATAGGCACGACGGATCA